>JAZRRF010000017.1:0-15729 GCA_045650465.1 Alistipes sp. | reverse complement strand
CTTGGCTCACAGAACGACATGGCTACGATCCGACTTGTTTGCAGCCTGAGTAGCTACCTGACCGAGGTAAACCTCACCTGTAGAACCGTTCAATGAGATCCAATCGCCCTCTTTAATCTCGAAGCCGTTAACCTTGATAGTGCGAGCCTTGTAGTCGATCTCCAACTCACCAGCACCTGATACGCAGCACTTACCCATACCACGAGCAACAACCGCAGCGTGTGATGTCATACCACCACGAGCTGTAAGGATACCTGCAGCATCCAACATACCCTTCAAGTCCTCTGGAGATGTCTCGATACGAACCAAGATAGCCTTCTGACCTGTCTCGTTGAGTACCTTCTCAGCGTCATCAGCGAAGAATACTACAGGACCTGTAGCTGCACCTGGAGATGCTGGAAGACCCTTAACGATAACCTTTGCGCTCTTGATAGCCTTCTTATCGAATACTGGGTGCAATAGCTCATCAAGCTTCTCAGGCTCACAACGCAAAACAGCTGTCTTCTCGTCGATAAGACCCTCACGAAGCATATCCATAGCAATCTTAACCATCGCTGCACCTGTACGCTTACCGTTACGGCACTGCAACATCCAAAGCTTGCCATCCTGGATTGTGAACTCGATATCCTGCATATCTGTGAAGTATGTCTCAAGGTGCTTCTGAATGCCGTTAAGCTCAGCATATACCTCAGGCATAACCTCCTCCAATGATGGGTACTTAGAAGCGCGCTCCTCCTCAGAGATATTCTGAGCAGTTGCCCAACGCTTAGAACCCTCGATTGTAATCTGCTGTGGTGTACGGATACCTGCTACAACATCCTCACCCTGTGCGTTGATTAGGTACTCACCGTTGAAAATGTTCTCACCTGTTGCAGCGTCACGAGAGAATGCTACACCAGTTGCTGAGTTCTCACCCATGTTGCCGAATACCATCGCCTGAACAGATACTGCTGTACCCCACTCCTCAGGGATGTTGTTGAGCTTACGGTAAAGGATGGCACGCTCGTTCATCCATGAGCCGAATACTGCGCAGATAGCACCCCAAAGCTGCTCCCATGCGCTTGTTGGGAAGTCCTTACCTGTCTGCTCCTTAACTGCAGCCTTGAACTGAGCTACGAGCTCCTTCAAATCATCAGTTGTAAGGTCTGTATCAGCCTTAACACCGCGCTTCTCCTTCTGAGCCTCGATGATAACCTCGAATGGATCGTGATCCTCCTTTGATGCTGGCTTCATATCAAGAACTACATCACCGTACATCTGTACGAAACGGCGATATGAATCCCAAGCAAAGCGTGGGTTGCCAGAGAGCTTAGCTACAGCCTCAACAGCCTCATCGTTCATACCAAGGTTAAGGATAGTATCCATCATACCTGGCATTGAAGCACGAGCACCTGAACGAACTGATACCAAAAGTGGAAGTGTTGAATCACCGAACTTACGACCTGTAAGGTTCTCGATGTTCTTAATTGCTGCCTCAACCTCAGGACGAAGCAACTCGATTACACGCTCCTTACCCTCCTTGTAGTACTCTGAGCAAGTGTCAGTAGTGATAGTGAAACCTGGAGGTACTGGAATACCAATCAAATTCATCTCAGCGAGGTTGGCACCCTTACCGCCGAGCAACTCTCTCATCTTGCCATTACCCTCGGCCAACTTATTACCGAAGGTATAGACACGCTTTACATCTGCCATAATTGTCTATTTTATAATTAGTTAATATGATAAATTTCTTATATATTACATCACCGTAAGCATATTTACTTACTAATAGCCTACAAAAGTAAAGAAAAAAAATTGAAAAAGCAATATTTTCTAATAAGAATTATATCTGATTTTTGTGGCTATTTAGGGGAATAATAGTTAATTAGGGGTGTTACATTAATGTGTAAAACCCCTAATTAACTATATCTTCATATGGATTATCTCTCTATTACGCCGCTGCCAACCACAATATCTCCGCTATACCAAGCAGCAAACTGACCTGCGGCGATGCCTCTTTGCGGCTCATCGAAGAGGATATAAAGATACTCCTCCTCCATTATAAGTGTCGCCTGTTGAAGTGGCTGACGATAGCGAATACGCACATCGTATCTTCGGCGTTCGCTAACGCTCATACTATCTTTGTTATCAACCCAATGTATCTCCTCCTTGCGGATGCGTAGTGCCTTGCGATACAAGCCTGGATGTGCATCACCCTCACCTACATAGATGACATTCTCCTTTACATCCGTACCAATGATAAACAGCGACTCCTTACGACCACCTATGCCCAAGCCCTTGCGCTGTCCAATAGTGTAGAAGTGTGCGCCTTGGTGTGTGCCAATCTTCTTGCCATCGCGTACTGTCAGGCGATATGGTACTTCGTGGGCGATATGGTCCTCATCTGCAACGCTGCGCATGAAGCGTGGCGAGTGGGGGAGTATCTCGTGGATATTACCCTCCTTAGCCTTGAGTTGTTGCTGGAGGAACACGGGTAGATCAACCTTGCCAACAAAGCATATGCCTTGCGAGTCCTTGCGCTTGGCTGTGGCAAGTTTCTGCTCCTCGGCAATGCGTCTTACCTCTGGTTTTAGTAGGTCGCCTATAGGAAACATGGCGTAGCTAAGCTGCTCCTGAGTAAGCTGGCATAGGAAATAGCTCTGATCCTTATTTGGGTCTGCACCAGCAAGAAGCTGATAGTGCTTATTCCCCTTATCATCAATACTTTCCACACATCTGCAGTAGTGACCCGTAGCTACACGCTCAGCTCCCAACTCTAATGCCTTTTTTAGAAAGGCATCGAACTTAATCTCTCGGTTGCAGAGAACATCAGGATTCGGTGTTCTGCCAGCCTCATACTCCGAGAACATATAATCCACAACGCGCTTACGGTACTCCTCAGATAGGTCAACAAGGTGAAACTCTATATCGAGTCGTTTGGCAACAAGCTCGGCAAAGACAACATCGTCGTGCCAGGGGCAATCGCCCTCAAGTGTGCCTGTTGTATCGACCCAATTGCGCATAAAGAGTCCGATGACCTCATGTCCCTGCTGTTTGAGCAGGTATGCTGCCACAGATGAATCTACACCTCCCGAAAGACCTACAACAACGCGCATGGGGTGCTATTTAATTAGCTGCATAAATTCGTCACGAGTGCGTGGATCCGAGAGAAAGCAACCTGTAAATGCTGATGTGGTGGTTACCGAGCGCTGCTTCTCCACGCCACGCATCTGCATGCATGTGTGGCTCGCCTCAATAACTACTGCAACACCAAGTGGATTGAGTGCCTGCTGGATGCTATCTCTAATCTGCACGGTTAGGCGCTCCTGAACCTGAAGGCGACGGGCAAAGCACTCTACAACGCGAGCAATCTTCGATAGACCTGTGATGTGACCATTAGGGATATATGCAACATGAGCCTTGCCGATAAATGGCAGCATGTGGTGCTCGCATACCGAGAATAGCTCGATATCCTTAACCAAGACCATCTGCTGATACTCCTCCTTGAACATTGCCGAGCGAAGTATGGCAATAGGGTCCTGAGCATATCCCTTAGTGATAAATGACATGGCTTTAGCCACACGCTCTGGGGTCTTGATAAGACCTTCGCGCTCTGGGTCTTCGCCCAAGAGTCGTAAAATCTCGCGGTAGTGACCCATAAGCTCCTCGATGCGCTTCTGGTCGTATATATCCTCTCTCTTATAGTTTGTAATCAACTCCTCCATAATATGTATGTATTATCCGACAAAAGTAGGTAAATTCACTCAATTCTGCAAATCTACCTGAGCAGGTTGTTCGTTTATGAGTATAGTGAATAGTGTGATATTCTCCTCGCTAAGTCGTATTTTTAGCCAGTTCTCTAATTTGTTGCACTCCTCCTCACACATCTCTACACTTGTATAGACTGCAACAATCATCGAAATCGTTGTCTGCTCGATACTCTCCACATGAACACTCTCGCCGCGGGTGATATGTACCTCCTGAATGGTAGGGTAGCTGCTTATTATCTCTTTAGTAAGCTGCTTATATGGTATCTTGTCGCTCTCGCTACTCTCCAACTCAGTTCTGAGTCGTGCTATCTCGGCATCGCGTGTGCCTATCTCGCGCTCCATGCGGTCATAAATATCCTTGACAAGTTCCATCTCGTTGACACTCTCATTTGTGGTATGGTCGTGTATTATGAGTTGCTCATTGCCAATACCGTAGCGCGCTGCGGTGTTATATATATTGCTCCTTGTACCCTCATCCAATGGCTCGCCTACAAATGATATTTCAATCGTAGAGCCATTTGTGTGGTCAATTTTATAGTCGTAGATGATGCTCTTGCCATAGCTCTTTGAGTGTTCAACAAAGGCTGTGGCGCTCTCCTCAAATCTGTTTTGATTGATAAGGATAACCGCAGACCATATGCTTGGAACAATAAAGAGAATGATAAGTATGGTTATCACGCGTTTGGTCTTGCGACCCGTGCTGATATCACTATACTCTGTCTCTCTGAATTTAAAGTACTTGACACTGATATATGTTGCAAGCATAATGAAGAGACAGTTGATAAAGAATAGGTATAGCGCACCAAAGAAGTAACCAAAATTGCCTCCTGCCAAGCCGAAACCTGCAGTACATAGCGGTGGCATAAGAGCGGTTGCAATCGCAACACCTGCGAATACCGTACCCTTCTCCTTGCGACACTGTTCAAAGATGCCTGCAAATCCACCAAACAGTGCGATTAGCACATCATATATTGTGGGATTTGTGCGGGCTAATAGCTCTGTGGGGTTGCTAAGACTTAGAGGTGTAATCAAAAAGTAGAGGAACGATGCCGTAAGACTTATGACCACCATAACGAGCAGGTTCTTGCCCGATGACTTAACGAGTTGCACATCGCTGATGCCAAGACCCAAGCCCAAACCAAAGATAGGACCCATAAGTGGCGAGATAAGCATCGCACCAATTACCACAGGTATTGAGTTTACATTCAAGCCTACTGATGCTATGATGATGGCAATGGCCAAAATCCAAGCGTTAGGGCCACGGAAGAAGATGTTGTTGCGTATTGAACGCTCTGCAGCCTCAGTGTCGATATGCCCATCAAGGTCAACAGAAGAACGAAATAATGTTCCAATATTCTTTATAATTCCCATATATGATTATGCTAAACTCTACAAATATACGAAATTTTGTTCATATTTCCGTTATGCATATAAAAAAAAGGAGCAAATGCCCCTTAATCCTATAAGTCGAGTAGTCCCTCTGGTAGGACAAACTTTATGATTTGTTTGTCGAAATCTATCTTTGCGATAAACTCCTCTTGTGCAGGTATTAGATGAGCCTTACCATCGAGTGTAATCTCAAAGAGAGGATTTGCTTCGCTGTCGTAATAGTCACTAAGCTCGCCACGACGCTTGCCTACTACGGCTGTGAAGCCAATGAGATCCTCCATGTAGAACTCGTCATCTTCGACCTCTTCGCTCTGCTGAACAAATATCTCGCGACCCACAAGAAACTCCTCAGCACGGCGCTGAGTATCTATGTCGTCGAAGTGAGCGACTGCACCCGACTGTCCGCGACGCTCGAATGATGAGCAAAAAATAGGAACCGCGAGCTTGTCAATGATGACAAACAGCGGTTCCTTGTTTTGGAAATTGTCGGGGAAGTTGGCGTAGAGTGTTACCATCACTCCACCATCAGTGCCGAATAGTCGGCCTATGCGTCCCACGGCAATCATGCACCTGTAGGATTAAGCCTCAGCAGTCTCCTCAGCAGCAGCCTCCTCTGTAGCCTCCTCAGCTGCAGCAGCAGCGGCCTCAGCAGCAGCCTGAGCCTTCTTCTCAGCGATAGCAGCAGCGCGATCCTCCTTGATCTTAGTCTCAGCAGCAAGCTGTGCCTTCTTTGCAGAGTTGGCATCAGATGCAAGCTTGTTAGACTTAGCGTCAATCTTAGACTGCTTCTCAGAAGCCCACTTGTTGAAACGAGCCTCAGCCTCAGCCTCAGTGAATGCGCCCTTAGCAACGCCACCCAAAAGGTGCTTCATATACATTACACCCTTGTACGAGAGAATTGCTCGACAAGTATCTGTAGGTTGTGCGCCCTTACAAACCCAATCCAAAGCTCGGTCGAACTTCAAATCGATTGTAGCAGGATTCGTGTTTGGGTTGTATGTACCCAACTTCTCGATGAACTTACCATCACGTGGCGCTCTGCTATCTGCGGCTACGATGTGGTAGAAAGCATAACCCTTCTTACCATGACGAGCCAAACGAATTTTAACAGCCATTTGCTATAAAATTTTATTGGTTAATAATTAAATACGCATAACCCATTTGGGTTTTCAGCGCGCAAATGTAGAGATTATTTTTTATCCTGCAAAATATTCTTGCAAAAAAATGCTCAATAACTAACTAATGGAATGGGTTTTGTATCGATAAAGGTAGGTTTAACCTTTAATATATATAATTATGATGCCAGTAAAAAAGATGAATCGATTGCCTCAAGTGTTTGGTGATCTCTTCTATGATCAGTGGCCAGAGGCCTATTTTAAGCGTGGTACAACACCACAAATCAATGTTATTGAGACAGATAAGAAGTTCAAAATTGAGATTGCTGCTCCGGGTATGACCAAGGAGGATTTCAAAGTTGAACTCAATGGCGAGAATCAGCTCGTTGTCTGCTTGGATAAGGAGGTTGAAAAGGATGCCAATGGCAAGGAGTGTTGTGGTGAAGAGGATTGCACAAAGGATGAGAAGCATCACTATCTTCGCCGTGAGTTCTCATATACCTCTTTCCGTCAGATTTTCAACCTTCCAGAGAATGTTGACCGTGATAAGATTACGGCAAAGATGAAGCATGGCGTATTGTGCATCAAGCTTCCTAAGCGCGAGGGCGACGCTAAGCAGTCAGCGATGAAGATGATTGCCATAGAGTAAAACAGAGAGTGAATAAAAAGTGTATTTTGTCGTTACGCTTGCCCTCAAAATGCTCATTTACGCTCAGTAAACTCCGCTTTTTCGGGCTTCGCAAGCCTAAAACTACATCTTTTTATTCACTCTCTTAGGTTGTGGGAGGCTGGCTAAGTAACTTTTTAGTCAGCCCCTCAACCTTTATCTATATAGCACTCTTATTCTCTATTTCTTAGCATTCTTGATACCTCAGCAAGCGTGCGTAGTGTTGCCCATGTTATCATGGTTATTGCAAAGATCACCACAGCACCACATGTAGCCCAGATCATTGGCGCGTCAACGCCAAAATCGATGATTATTGGAGCTATCAGCGCGCCAAAGGTGCAGAAGAGTCCAAGTACCAATAAAATATCGCCAGCATTCACAAGCACCGACTCGCGGAAGATATACTTCGATTTTGGACGAGGCTCGGCATTGGTGTAGTTGTCGCGCTTTATTATGCTTTCAATACCCTCAGGAATAGCCTCTGCGCTCTCTTCATCGGGTCGCTCGGCATGACAGCCTGGACACTGCTGCAACTTAACATCTACAAGGCTATTGCAATTTCTGCATAGCCAAGTATCTTTGTCAATATTCTGCTCCATACACAATCCTATTTGCTGTGGTCAATATCGCAACCTGCACAGTTGCCCGAGCATAGGTTATCTGAGTCGCAATCGTTGAGTCCCATATCCTCGCGTGTCTCCTGTACGGCGCATTTAATTCCCATCTTCTGCATGTTAGGATTAGTCGATATCTCCGACTCAATATGGTGTCCCTTGAATATGTATGTTAGCGACATGGCAAGGGCAAAAAAGCCTACGACACCAATTGCTGCAACCACCGTAACTAAAATTGTTGACATAATTTTCGTGTTAAAATTATTGTAATTTTGGGTGCAAATTTATATATTTGCAGGGTATTTTGCAAATGTTATAGTGCGTCGTGAGGTGATGGCTCTATATAATTGTTTTATATTCACTTATTTAGTGTATGAAGATAGTAATTGCTGGCGCAGGAGATATGGGTACTCACCTTGCCAAGATGCTGAGTGGTAATGGTCATGATCTAACGGTTGTGGATGTTGAACCTAAAGCATTGGTTGAGGTAGGAAACCTTGTGGATGTTGTAACAGTAGAGGGTGATACCACGCAATTCTCAGTATTGCGTAAGGCTGGTGTGCGTAAGTGTGATCTCTTTATAGCCGTGCGCTCGGTGGAGAATGATAATATTCTCTCTGCAGTCATGGCTAAGCAACTCGGAGCAAAGAAGGCTATTGCGCGTATAGATAGTAATGAGTACCTTGAACCAAATAGCAAGGAGATATTCATAGATATGGGTATTGACTACCTCTTCTATCCAGAGCAGATTGCTGCTCGTGAGGTGATAAATCTTCTCGGTCACACCTCATCGACTGAGTATATTGACTTTGCTGCAGGTAAGCTCTCAATGGTGGCATTTCGTCTCGAACTAACCTCTCCGTTGCTTGGTAAGCCAATTATTGATGAGGGGTGCGATGATGAGGATTTGGAGTATCGCGTTGTTGCTATTGTGCGTGGCTCAAAAACGATAATCCCATCGATTGATGATCGTTTCGAGGAGAATGATATGGTCTATGTCATAGCGCGTCATAATGCCACAAATCGCGTTATGGAGCTCTCTGGACGCCATCGGGTAGATGTACGAAATATGATGATTCTCGGAGGCTCGCGCATAGGCGTGCGTATAGCTAACGAGTTGCAGAATAGTGTAGATATAAAACTTGTGGACTATAATGCCGATAAGGCATTCCGTCTTGCTGAGATGCTCGACAAAACGCTTATCATCAATGAGGATGGTCGTGATACCGAGGCGATGATGGAGGAAGATATCGCAGGTATGGATGCGTTCGTTGCTGTGACAGGACGAAGCGAAACGAATATCCTCGCAGCGATGTTGGCAAAGCGTATGGGTGTGAAGAAGGTGATTGCTGAGGTGGAGAATATTAACTATATCTCCTTGGCCGAAAGTGTAGGTGTTGATACCATTATCAACAAAAAACTTATCACCGCCTCAAATATATTCCGTTTTACAATGTCATCAGATGTGCAGGCCATAAAGTGTCTTACAGGTAGTCAGGCTGAGCTGCTTGAGTTTATAGTGAAGCCTAACTCTCCAGCAACAAAAGAGCCTATTCGTGACCTCGGACTTCCCGAAGATTCAATTGTAGGAGGTGTTGTTCGTGGTGACAGAGTGTTTATTGCAGTGGGCGATACACAGATAAACGCCTACGACCGTGTGGTTGTGTTTGCAATGCCGGAGGCTGTAATGCGTGTTGCAGAATTCTTCAATTGATTTGTTGTGATAAGAGGTCATCTGCGTCATCTGGCTTGTCTAAAAAATGCTCATTTACCTCAAGTAAACTTCGCTTTTTTAGCCTGTGACCAGCTAACACATCTAATCTCTTCTGACAAGAAATCGGTTATGCAACCCTGAATGTGTGGTTGTTGATTTTTGAAAATGGATAATTAACTACTAACTTATATAACAATGTATATTGCAATTGCAGGTAATATCGGAAGTGGTAAAACCACGCTAACAGAGATACTTACGGAGCGTTTTGGTTCCAAAGCATACTATGAGGATGTGGCAAATCCATATATTAGCGACTTCTATGATGATATGGGTCGTTGGTCGTTTCATCTTCAGTTGTGGTTCCTTGGAAGTCGTATTCAGCAGACGCTAACAATGCTCTCGGATGGTGCGGATAATGTAGTGCAGGATAGAACAATCTATGAGGATGCACACATATTTGCTGATAACCTACACTCTATGGGTCTTATGGCTACACGCGACTTTGAGACCTATATGAAGATGTTTAATATCGAGCAGACGCTGTTGCCAAAACCAGATGTACTTATCTATCTCAAGGCGAGCGTGCCTACGCTTATTTCGCAGATAAAGATGCGCGGAAGGGAGTATGAACAGAATATCGACGAGGAGTACCTAAGCCGTCTTAACGATAAGTATAACCACTGGATAGAGAATATCTACGAGGGTCGTGTATTAGTCGTAGATAAGGATGTGGATGACTTTGTTGCCGATCCATCAATTATAGATCGCATTTGTGCCTCGGTAGAGGAGATGTGCGTGGGTAAAAGACAACTATAACCTTTAGAGATATGTCACAACCACTACCCATAGAGTTTGTCGCTTCGATGCGTGGAATGTTGGGAGAGGATGCTGAGAGATTGTTTACAGCACTCGATACAGAGCCTGCTACATCTATACGCCTAAATCCAATGAAGCCCGCTAAGGTCTTTGATGGTGAAAAGATAGGGTGGTCTGAGTGGGGTAGGTATCTAAATGTGCGTCCACAATTTACACTCGACCCGTTGATGCATGGTGGAGCCTATTATGTTCAGGAGGCGTCATCACAGTTCGTAGGCTACTTGCTGAAAGGTGATGATGTGCATGGTAAGCGAGTGTTGGATATGTGTGCAGCACCAGGAGGTAAGACTACGATATATTCAACGCTTGTAGGTCGTGAGGGCTTGGTTGTGGCTAATGATATCAATCGCAGCCGTACGCTTGCACTTGCAGATAATGTTCAGCGCTGGGGTATGGGTAATGTTGTGGTAACATGCAACGAGCCAAGTCATATAGGAGCTTTTGAGCATTGGTTTGATGTTGTGGCAGTGGATGCTCCATGCTCTGGTGAGGGTATGTTTCGTAAGATGGAGGAGGCTCGCTCGGAGTGGACACCTGCATCTGTTGAGCAGTGCGTGGCACGACAAAAGGAGATACTTTCTGAGGCGTGGCGAACATTGAAGCCTGGCGGTAAGCTTATCTATAGCACCTGCACTTTTAATGATAAGGAGGATGAGGGTGTTGTAGAGTGGCTTATGGCGGAGTATGGCGATGAGTTGGAGAGTGCAGAGCGTGTAGAGGTCGCTGATGAGTGGGGTATTGTTCGCAGTGATATTGGAGCGTTTCAGTGCTTCTATTTCTATCCTCATAAGGCGCGTGGCGAGGGCTTCTTTGCTGCCGTGGCGTGCAAAAAGGGTGGTGTGACAAGGCGTGTAGTACCCAAGTCGCGTCGTAAGGTATTTGCGCCTGTGCAGAATAGAGATTTGGCTGAAGTGTCGCGTTGGGTGAATGATCCAAAGCAGATGACTTTTAAACAGATAGGCGATAATATATATGGCTATAATGCCGCCGTTTTTGATGATGTATTGAGTCTAAGTGAGTCGCTCTCTGTTGTCTATTCAGGTGTGGTGATGGGGCAGATATTCAAGGGCAAGCTAAAGCCTGAGCACCCCTTAGCGCTATTTGTCGGTTGTAGCACCTCGGTAGTTCCGTATGTAGAGGTATCGGAGGAGGATGCGCTTAATTATCTGCGTCGTCAGGATATCTCGGCTGGTCAGTTCGAGGAGGGTATAAACATTCTCTCTTATGGTGGAGTGACTATAGGTTTTATAAAGCGTATAGGTGCGCGATGTAATAATATGTATCCCAAGGATTTGAGAATAATTAAACTATAAAATATATATGGCAAAGCTATTGTATTCAATGGGTGAGGTAACGGAGATGTTCGATGTTAATGCATCGCTAATTCGTTATTGGGAGTCGAAGTTCGACTGCATCAAGCCTCATAAAAATAAGAAGGGTAATCGTATGTTTACACCTTCGGATGTCGAGAACCTCAAACTTATATATCACCTCGTTAAGGAGAAGGGTATGACTTTGGAGGGTGCGAATATGGCGATGAAACGCCGTGGTAAGAGTGTGCAACGCGATGTCTCTATTCTGGAGCGTTTGCAGCATATCCGTGCAATGCTTATGGAGGTAAAGGAGTCGTTGGGTGACAATACACCAGCAGAGTATGAAGCGCCTATCGAGGCTATGGCTGAGCTAATCACTGATGTTGAGCAGCAGGCACAGGCTGAGGTTGTTTCGGGTGTTACCACAAAGGAGGAGGAGGTTGTTGCTGAAGCACCTGCTGTAGAGGAGCCTCGTCGTCGTGGTCGTCCTCGTAAGGTTGTCGAGACACCACAGGAGGAGACAACGCCAAGTGTTACACGCCGTAAGACGAAGGCTAAGCGTGAGGAGAGCAAGGAGCTATTCCCATTCTACGAGCAGTCACTATTCTAAAACTCGGACTATGAAGATACGCGATATAGCTCAAGTAATTGAGGAGTTTGCGCCACTTAACCTACAGGAGGATTACGATAACTCTGGACTTGTTGTAGGTCGTATGGATGACGAGGTTGGCTCTGCGCTTTTGGCAGTGGATGTTACTGAGGAGGTGTTGGATGAGGCGATAGAGTATGGTTGTGATATTATCATTACCCATCATCCAATTATCTTCTCGCCACTAAAGCGTCTCAACTCAGCGAACTATGTTGAGCGATGCGTCGAACGAGCAATACGCCATAATATCGCTCTATATGCTTGCCACACCAATCTCGATAGTGTGCAGGGTGGTACAAGCTGGCAGGTAGGCTCGATGCTTGGCTTGGAGTCGATGCGTGTTCTCGAGCCACGCAAGGGTGATGAGAGTGTGGGGTATGGCGTTGTGGGTGAGTTGCCTGCAAAGGAGCGAGCACTTGATTTCCTAAAGCGTGTGAAGCGAGAGTTTAATGTTGGAGCTATACGCCATAGCGTCATTCCATCCGATGATATGATGGTTGGTCGTGTGGCGATATGTACAGGTGCTGGTCGCTCGAACATAAACGATGCTTTGGCGGCTCAAGCAGATGTCTATATCACAGCAGATTTGCGTTATAATGACTTTATGTGTGGTGAAAATCGTATGATTTTGGCAGATATTGGACATTTTGAGAGTGAATTTTGCGCAATTCGTATCTTAGATATGGTATTATCAAAAAAAATGTGTAACTTTGCAGTTCGCAAGAGCGTATGCTCTCGCAACCCAGTACACTATTTACTCTAAGTAATTGCCGATAATAACTAAAAAGCATAATATATGGCACAGAAAAAGACAAACGAAGTTGACTACTCGATGCAAGAGAAGATTATGGCTCTTTATGAGTTGCAGAAGATTGACTCTCAGATCGATGAGATAAACAAGGTGAAGGGTGAGCTTCCTCTTGAGGTTCAGGATCTTGAGGATGAACTTGCAGGTCTTAGCACTCGTATCGAGAATATCAATGCTGAGATAGAGGAACTTAATTCTCTAATCCGTCAGCGTAAGCGTGAGGTTGATCAGGCTAAGATTATGATCGGTAACTATAAGGAGCAGCAAAATAATGTCCGTAACAATCGTGAGTACGACGCTATAAACAAGGAGATTGAGTATCAGGAGCTTGAGATTGAGCTTGCAGAGAAGCGTCTTAAGGAGTACACTGCACAGATAAAGACTAAGAAGGCTGTTATTGATGATACTAATGCACTTGTCGAGGAGCGTAATATCGACTATAAGGCTAAGAAGGAGGAACTTGACTCTATCGAGGCTGAGACTGCACAGCAGATTTCCGATCTTCAGGCTAAGGCTGAGGTGGCAAAGCAGCCTATCGACGAACGTTTGCTTGCTGCGTACAACCGTATTCGTAGCAATGTGCGCAACGGTCTTGCAGTTGTAACAGTTACTCGTGATGCTTGTGGTGGTTGCTTCAACCGTATCCCTCCACAGCGCCAGGCAGATATTCGTCAGGGTAAGAAGTTTATCGTTTGCGAGTACTGCGGCCGTATTCTTGTATCGGAGTAGTTGGGGATTTAACCCCGCCCTAAGCTATAAGGCGAGTGGATTGATTTCCACTCGCCTTATTGTTTTTTTGCGCAGACGGTGGGTAGAAATGCGCAGACGGTGGGTAGTTATGGGTATAGTGGGTAAGCGCGAGGGATATTTAACTGCAACGCCACAACGCAATATGATGCTTGCCCTCGCTCCCGTCCCTATCGTCTCTCTTGTCCCTCTCGTCCAAAAATAACAAGAGACCCGAGAGACGAAAAAGACGAAAGAGACGACAGCGAAGTCGCGGACAACGCACGACCTATTACCCATCCTGCCCATAACTACCTACACTATCCATAAACCGCCCGACCTCTGATGCTCGCCCTCGCTCCCGTCCCTCTTGTCCCTCTTGTCTCTCTTGTCTCTCTCGTCCCAAATAACAAGATAACAAGAGACCAGAGTGACCTTAGAGACTGGAGCGACCCGATCGAGGATGGGTATCAAAGGTTGTGCGTGACTTTTGTATTATTGCCCAAAACAAAAGGCAGCCCGAAAAGGCTGCCTTAACTCATAGGTGTAATCAATGCTTACTCAGCATCGTTGTTATCTGGAAATTTGTAGCCTGCAGGCATCTGAACAAGCTCAATGCCGTAGTATGCATCCACTGGGCTATCGCCAGTAAGGATAAACTTGATGGTTGCAGCGCGCTCTACATCTGTGGTATTCTCCAAAATCTCAATATCGAGATACTTCTGATCGATGATTTCCTCGATGTCTGGAGATACAATCCACTCCTCACCGTTATAACCCTGTGGGTATGATACCTCGTACTTAAGCATTGAGGCAAGGTCTGCCTGCATGTAGTTAAGCACGCCCTCAATGTCGATAGAGAAGTCACAACCCTCTGGACAAATCATGAAGTTCTCGTTAGCATCATCCCATCTGACATACTCATTGTCAGCCTGAATAAGGTGCTCAGGAGAGTACACACTTGAAAGATCCAAGCCCTCGCAACTAACTGTAAACAACGCTACTACCGAAGTGAGTAGTGTAAATAATTTCTTCATAGTTAAAAAATGTTTGTGTTTTGTATTAGATAGCGCAAAGTTATAAATATTTTTTAGAAAATATATGCTCGAATGCTACTTTTTTTGAAAAACGCTACTCTATTTGTCCACTTTCCGTCTGTTACACTCCTTGTCGCACTCCGAACATGAACAACCCTCGTTGCAGAAAAAGAAACGCCACACACGCCGTACAAGTGCAATAATCACAACCACAGCAATTATCGCAACTGCTAACTCTTGCCAATTCGCTATCATAGAAGTAGTAGTGTTATGTGGTAAGCAATCCATGCGATGAGCCATGCAATGGTTGTGTTGTATAGTGCAGAGCCCACAGCCCACTTCCAATTAAGTTCCGAACCTATAGCCATAATTGTGGCGATACATGGCAGGTAGAGTAGTGAGAATATCAGGAAGGCTACAGCTGTAGGTATAGACATGCTATTTGCTATGCGGTTGCTTGCACCCTCGGATAACACATCGTCGCTCTCGGCCTCCTCGTCGTTAGGGTGGGCGTATAGTACATTCATCGTGCTTACAACAATCTCCTTAGCAGGAATACCCGAAAGCAGCGCTACTGTAGCTTGCCACTCCATATCCATTGGCTCAAAGATAGGCTGACACCATCCACCAATCTTACCCATGTAGGATTGTTCGTATCGTGGAGTCTCGACCTCGGCACTCTCATGTGGGCGAGGGTAGTAGCTTAGTAGCCACACAACAATAGATGCAATGAGTATCAGACCACCCATCTTCTTTAGATACTGAGCGCACTTAGACCACATATGGCGTATTGTTGCTTTGGCTGTAGGTATGCGGTATGGTGATAGCTCCATGACGAATGGTGTCTCCTGTTCGCGGAACATAAATCTGCGCATAAGTCGAGCCGATATAACAGCCATAACCATACCGAAGAGGTATAGCAGGAATAGCACAGTACCTGCGTGTGCAGGGAAGAATATGCCCACAATCATCATATATATAGGTAGTCGGGCACTGCACGACATGAATGGCACAACCATGATGGTTATTAGGCGTGATGTGCGACACTCAATAGTGCGACAAGCCATGACAG
>JAZRRF010000016.1:0-14755 GCA_045650465.1 Alistipes sp. | reverse complement strand
CCCTGGCACAGGAATGACAGGCCTACCTATCGCTATGGCGTTGGGTGCTATTGTTGGTCGCTCGGAGTATGAGCTTGAGGTGTTGAAGGATGCCAACCAGGCTGCCGTAGAGGAGGGCAAGAAGATGATTGATGCTAAGTGCATAGATGTAGATCTTAAATATAATATTACCGAGAAGCTCTATATCGAGGTTGAGGTATTTGCAGGCGGCGCAAGTGCCATGGCTATCATCTCTGGTGGTCATACACGCTTTATCCATGTATCACGCTGTGGTGAAGTACTCTTTAGCCTCGATGCTGCATCAACAGCTAATAGCGCTGAGGCGGTGGCTGAGGTCAAAGATCCTGAGTTGACCCTTAAGCGTGTATGGGATTTTGCGATGACAGCGCCTTTGGAGGAGCTAACCTTTATTCTTGAGGCTAAGCGACTTAATATGAATGCTGCTAAGGAGTCGCTCAAGGGAGACTATGGTCATGCTATAGGTAAACTATTCCGTATGGAGTCTGAGCGTAATATTATGGGTGATACACTCCACTGCCAGATTGTCGGCATGACAACAGCCGCGTGTGACGCTCGTATGGCGGGCGCTATGATACCTGTGATGAGTAACTCTGGAAGCGGTAATCAGGGTCTTACATCTACCGTTCCTGTAGCAGTATATGCAGAGCAGATTGGTGCAACCGAGGAGCAGACAATACGCTCGCTTATCCTCTCTCACCTCACAGTGATCTATATCAAGCAGAGCCTTGGTCGTCTTTCGGCGTTGTGTGGTTGTGTTGTTGCGGCAACAGGCTCTTCATGTGGTATCACCTACCTTATGGGTGGTGGCTACGAGGAGGTTACACGCGCTGTGAAGAATATGATTGCTAACCTTACAGGTATGATATGCGATGGTGCTAAGCCATCATGCGCTATGAAGTGTGCTTCGGGTGTATCTACCGCTGTGGTATCGGCACTTATGGCGATGAACAACCGCTGTGTTAAGTCTGTTGAGGGTATCATCGACGACGATGTAGATAAGTCTATCCGCAACCTTACAGACATTGGTCGTGATGCGATGGTGCATACTGATGCGATGATTCTACGAATTATGACCAGCAAATAAGAAATTTCTTGTGATAAGGGGCAACATCTTTGTCCCATCCCAAAAGTAAGACCCCACGGGCTGTACTTCTTGTACTATCCCGCGGGGATCTTCTTTTGCGATAGAACAAATCTGACCCCTTCTGACAAGAAATTTGGTCGTGCTACCTGGAGAGTTGATATGCCGCTTTTTCAAGCGAAACTATTACTAATTACTCTCTACTAATTACTAATTATTTCAACCCCTTCTGACAAGAAATTATGTTGTGCTACCTGGAGAAGATTAACCCTTAATAACCCTTAAAGCCCTTTAATAACCCTTAACCTCCCCCTTACCCCCACCCGAATTATTTTTTGGCAATTTACTTGCTTATTTGTACCTTTGTAAATAAATTGCAGATTATGATTACCAATACTTCAATAGACAAGATTAAGGAGTTGGTTGCCAAACAACGAGACTATTTCCGTAGCCACCAGACTCTCGATATAGCATTTCGTCTTAGGGCGTTGAAGCGCCTGCGTGGGGCAATAAAGATGTACGAGGAGGAGCTTATGGAGGCGTTATATATAGACCTACATAAATCCTCGGAGGAGGCATTTATAACTGAGATAAGCATCGTACTGGGTGAGATTGATAACTTCCTTAAGCATCTACCGCGCTGGGCAGCACCGAGCAAGAAGCACACACCTATAACACTCTTTCCGTCGCGAAGTGAGGTGATAACAGAGCCTTTGGGTGTGGCTCTGATTATTGCGCCGTGGAACTATCCCGTGCAGTTGTTGCTCAATCCGTTGGTTGGTGCTATAGCTGCGGGGTGTACGGCTATCGTCAAGCCCTCGCCCTATACACCAAATGTGGCAAAGGTGCTGGAGAGGGTTGTAAGCTCAGCCTTTGAGGAGGAGTATGTTGCTACGGTACAGGGAAATAGGGAGGTGAACACTGCACTCCTTAAGCAGCGTTATGATATTATCTTCTTTACAGGCTCTCCAGAGCTTGGGCGTGTTGTTATGCGTGCAGCTGCGGAGAACTTAACACCTGTAGTCTTAGAACTTGGTGGTAAGAGCCCCGTGGTTGTGGATAAGAGTGCCGATGTTGAGCTTGCTGCTAAGCGCATAGCGTGGGGTAAAACGCTAAATGCGGGACAGACATGTATAGCCCCTGACTATCTGCTTATACATGAGGCTGTTAAGGAGAGGTTTGTTGAGGAGTACCGCAAGGCTCTTATCCGTCTGCACGGCGAGGATGTAAGACTCAGCAAGCACTATGTGCGTATGGTGTCGGATAGAGCATTTGAGCGTGTCGTGGGATACCTCTCTGATGGCGTGGTGCGTATAGGTGGTGGGGTAGAAAGCGAGGAGAGATATATTGAGCCTACGCTCTTGGATGAGGTGAGCCCAAATAGCGCAGTTATGCGTGAGGAGATATTTGGACCTATACTTCCTATGATAACTATTCGTAGCATGGCAGAAGCCGAGGAGTTTATCCTTGATCGAGAGAAGCCATTAGCATTGTATATCTTTGCAGAAGAGTGTGTTGCGAGTGACTTAGTTCGCCATACTTCGTCGGGAGGATGCTGTGTGAATGATGTTATTATGCATATTGCCAACGAGAATATGCCTTTTGGTGGTGTGGGTAACTCTGGTATGGGACGCTACCATGGCAGAGATTCGTTGTATGCTTTTTCGCATCGTAGGGCAGTGCTACGCACCCCAACATGGATTGACCTGCCATTCAGATATATGCCTTATCGCTGGTTCGGTATTGCCAAGAGATTACTAAGTAAGTAACCATTATTTCAATTATAATTCATTATAATTGTTGTGCTATTCTCACTTTTTTTCTACCTTTGCACTCTACTTTTAACCTAAACAAGGATGGGAGCAAAAAAGAGTGATACCTCAGTAGATAAGTCTGCTGAGACTAAGGATAAGAAGTATGTCGAGACGCCCTTGATGAAGCAGTACTACCAAATCAAGGCTGTGCATCCCGATGCGATACTTCTGTTTCGTGTGGGTGATTTCTATGAGACTTTTGGTGAGGATGCTATCAAAACGAGTGGCATCCTTAATATCACTCTAACACGCAGAGCTAATGGCGCGGCATCTTATGTTGAGTTGGCGGGCTTCCCTTATCATGCCTTGGATAATTATATGCCCAAACTGGTGCGTGCTGGTGAGCGTGTAGCCATCTGTGAACAGCTCGAAGACCCAAAGATGGTTAAGGGCTTGGTTAAGCGTGGCGTTGTGGAGATGGTAACTCCGGGTATAGTCATGGGCGAAAACCTTGTAGCGGGTAAGGAGAATACATTTCTTGCATCTGTATATTTTGGTAAACAGACTACGGGTGTTGCTTTCCTTGATTTATCTACTGGTGAGTTCTATGTTGCTGAAGGCGAGGATAGCTATATCGATAAGCTCGTTAGCAACCTCCAGCCTAAGGAGATACTCTATCAGCGCGGCTCTGAGGAGCGTTTCAACGAGCTCTTTGGCTCGAAGCACTACACCTATCGCCTTGAGGAGTGGGTGTTTGCCGAGAGTGTAAACCGCGAAAAACTCGCTAAGCAGCTTGGTGTTCAGTCGCTTAAGGGTTTTGGTATTGAGCGTATGAGTGCAGGTATATCTGCTGCGGGAGCTATACTCTACTATTTGGAGTTTACTGAGCATAAGCATACCGCACATATATCATCCATACAGCGTATCGAGCGTGGTGACTCGGTGTGGATTGATCGCTTCACCATTCGTAATCTGGAGTTGTTCAGCTCCAACAATACAACGGCAAAGTGTAGCTTTACGGACACTATAGACCGCACCCTAACACCTATGGGTGGTAGGCAGTTGCGCCGTTGGGTGGCTATGCCTCTGATGGATACAAAGAAGATTGCACAGCGTCAGGATATTGTTGAAAAGATAGTAAAGGATTCGGACTTTGCCGTTGCTATGCGTGAACAGATTTCGCTTGTCGGAGACCTGGAGCGTATAGCTTCTCGAGTTGCTACCGAGCGCGTTACACCTCGCGAGATGGTGCAGTTGCGTAATTCGCTAACGGCCATTGAGATACTTCGTGCGTTGATGGAATCTACGGATAACGATGCGTTGCACTCTATAGCTTCGCGCATAGACCCACTTCCTGAGGTACGCAAGAGATTGGAGAACGATATATATCCCGATCCTGAGAGTAACCAGATACAAAAGGGGGGTGTCATCGCTTCGGGTGTATCTGCCGAGCTTGATGATCTTCGCCGTGTGGCACTGCATGGTAAGGACTACCTTCAGGAGTTGCAGCAGCGTGAGAGTGAGGTTACGGGTATCCCATCGCTTAAGGTGGCATATAACAATGTCTTTGGCTACTATATTGAGGTGCGTAATACTCATAAAGATAAGGTGCCTGAGAGTTGGGTACGCAAGCAGACGCTCACAGGTGCTGAGCGATATATCACTACAGAGTTGAAGGAGTACGAGGAGAAGATTATGGGTGCTGAGGAGCGCATACTTCAAATAGAGGCACGCATATATGCCGAGTTGGTTGCTTACCTCACACAATATATTGCTTCGTTGCAGCGCACAGCGCACGCTATAGCGGGTATGGATTGCTTGCAGTCGTTTGCGCGTATTGCTAAGGAGCGTAAGTATGTACGCCCTACGGTTGATGACTCAACGATTATTGATATCAAGCAGGGTCGTCACCCTGTCATCGAGACTCTTATGCAGGTTGGCGAGGAGTATATCCCTAACGATGTGCGTTTGGATAACGAGAACCAGCAGATTATCATCATCACAGGACCTAATATGTCGGGTAAGTCGGCACTATTGCGTCAAACGGCGCTTATCGTGCTTCTGGCGCAGATGGGAGCCTTCGTGCCAGCCAAGAGTGCGCATATAGGCGTTGTGGATAAGATATTTACGCGTGTGGGAGCATCGGATAATATCTCGGAGGGTGAGTCAACCTTTATGGTCGAGATGTTGGAGTCGGCAAGCATCCTTAACAATGTCTCGGAGCGAAGCCTTGTGCTCTTGGATGAGATTGGTCGAGGCACAAGCACATACGACGGTATCTCTATAGCGTGGGCTATGGTTGAGTATCTGCATAACAATACGCAGGGTAAGGTGAAGACGCTCTTTGCAACACACTACCACGAGCTTAATGAGTTGGAGAATATGCTCGAAAGGGTCAAGAACTACCATGTTACGGTCAAGGAGGTGGATAAAAGTATTGTCTTTTTGCGTAAGTTGGTGCGTGGTGGCACTGAGCACTCCTTTGGTATTCATGTAGCGCGTATGGCGGGCATGCCACGCTCTGTGGTGTCGCGTGCTGAGTCCATACTCTCGAACCTTGAGAAGGTCTATGGCTCTGGTGAGATAGTGCCTACGGGTGGTGTTACACATCGCGGTAAGCGCCGTAGTGTGGCAGAGTCGGCAGCAGAGACCAAGCAGGAGATACAGCTATCTATGTTCCAGCTCGATGACCCTGTGTTGGTGGCTATACGCGACCAGATAAAGGATCTTGACATTAATTCACTCACGCCACTTGAGGCACTAAATAAACTTAACGAGATAAAGCGTATTTCGGGATTATAATGACTCTACAGGAGCAATATATTGAGCGTTTAAGGGGTATGGTTGAGGCTAAGTTTGGTCGTAGCATCACTACGGCCGAGGATTGTCGTACCCTTGCCGATGTTGTTGCCGAGGAGGTGGATATGCACCTTGATGCCAAGGATTATGCCTCGTTGTTTATCCCAATGTCGGGTATGGCAACTCGTCCTGTGACGCTCTCAGCCCTTACTCGCTATGTGGGCTATGATAGCTGGAGTGACTTCTGCTCTTCGGGGAGTGTTACACCTGCAGAGGATAGAGATAAAATACCAACACCACGATATTGGGGTGTTGCGATACTCACTGCGCTGGCTATCGTTGTAGTTGTTATTACGGCTCTACTACTGCTGCGTGAGGAGGAGGATTATATTCCGACTACGGATGCTGTTATAGGCGTTGTTGAGTCCGTGGAAAGAAGATGGCATGCACGCACTTTGGAGGAGTGCAATACTGTGCGTATTTACGCAGATAGTGTTGATTATCAGGAGCGTGTTACTGCGTTTATTGATAGCTATTGTGCTGCTCTCCATGATGATGTTTCTCGGGCGCTTAGATTGTGTGCCGAGGAGCAGCATATCACCCTCTCTGTTGAGGATATCGCTCTGCATGCCGAGCGCATATCAGCCTCATGTCGAGCTATGTGCGAAGCGCTGATTGCGGAATCGGAAATAATTAGTAGAGTTAAAAGTCTGTAACTTATTTGGGATGTGACATTTAGAATGTTTACGAGTATTTAGGTCGTTTGTGGAGTTTAGCAATCAAACAATGCTAATTCTCATAAAATAGCGAAGCCTTTTAATTATTTCTAATTACTCTTTTCTAATTTCTAATTGAATAGTCTCTTGCTATTTCCCAGTTGTAACACTGTGGTAGCTCGTTCCATATCCTGCCCAGATGCCCATGCCATTGTTTGAGAGGTTGGTTTGTAGGTTTGATGTTGATGGAAATATCGGATTTACGCTATTTATAAAATTATCCTCCCACCCGCGCCAATAGTCGTATGCAAAATCCGTGAGAGTGTTAACCCTAAGGCGTATGGAGTTATCCTCAGCGTGAAAATATGTGGTGTAGCCCTCGCGTATAAAGGTGTCCAAGGGACGATTTATAGTTATATGGCGTGGTGTTTCACAAGGCTCATAAAGTCCCAAGAGTGTAGGGGCAAAGTAGCTACTACCTCCTATAGAGCAGTCAATACTACATGGGTATTGCGTTGCGGGGAGTGTTGCCTCAATAGTGTTGTGCTTCTCATCCACAGCCACAACCTTCACATCGAGAAGTTCTATAGGCTCCAAGATTGTTGTTGTAGCCTCCCACACCTGACCGCTATATTCTACTCTTATGGTGTAACTCTCTCCAACTTCGCCTATAATATCCATGCCACGATAGATATATTGTGTGGGGTAATCCTCGTTTTTACGCCCTACGAGTACCTCCTCCTCGCCATTGTGGATGACAGTAACCTTAGCCCACTTAATAACGACCTTTCTAAATGTCTCCTTGTCGTACTCCTCGAGGTAGGGCATACTCTGTGAGAGCATCACAACGGCACCCTCTCCCTGTTCTATGCGTCCATCCATGACCAGACTATGGCGGAAGTAATCCTCAGATCCATCCATCTTAATACACCCTATATGTAGCAGAGCTAATAGTGCGGCTATGACAAATCGTTTCATGCGCTTAGAATTTATATATCCAACTTATTGAGGGCATAATCGTATATAGCGTGTGAGATTTCTCTCTAATATGCAGTCTATTCTGCTCGTCGAAACTAACAAACCATGATAGCATAATAGGGTTTCTATGAGCGTAGATATTATATATCGAGATGTTGATGCCGCTATTCTGCTTACCTCGCTTTAGCCAGTATGTCGCCGAGAGGTCCAAGTGGTGCAAGTCGGGAAGCTTGCCGTGGTTGTAATTACCATAGAGCCTAAGAAAGGCATTGCCATTGATATATACCCCCTCTGTTGCTGTGTATGGTGCGCCTGTGGCATATACAAAGGTCGCGGAGAGCATCCAGCGAGGTGAGGGAGTCCATGTAGCGAGCATTGATAGGTTGTGCCTACGGTCGGAGTTTGCAGGGTAGGGATTGCCATTGTTTATCTCTCCGAACTGACGAACTGAGCGCGAGAGAGTGTAGTTTAATTGCATCTCAAAGTTATTTAAGGTGTAGCCGATGTTGGCCTCTAAGCCGTAAGATTCACCAATGCCCGTATAGATTGAGGAGCTATATCGACCGCGACCTAATACAACATCAAATATAGAGGCGTGATACTCGATAACACCATTCATATAGCGGTAGTATAGCTCTGTTGAGTAGCGTAATGAGCCTTTGCGGTTGCTATAACCGAGTGCGAGGTTGTGGGATGTTTGCGGCGGTATGGTCTCGGAACTGCTTACATAGAAGTCTGTGGCAAACGACATGTTGGATTGTGGCGCGAGGTGCATATATTGCACCATAAAGTTATAGCTCGCCCAGACGCGTGCTGTAGTTGATAGTGGCATAGAGAGCGTTATGCGTGGCTCCGGATAGCACCACACTCTATCGTTCTTGTATAGACTTAGGCGTATGCCTGTGTTAAGGTCCAAGTCGTCAAAGACTCTCCAGTGTGCATCTGCAAAGAGCGCACCCTCGTGTGTATGCTCAACTATGCGGCTGAGTTTTGCGCTTGAGGCGATGATATGCTGAGGTCTTACCTTGCGGTATTCGAAGTTTATGCCTGTTTGTAGCTTCACGACACCGAGGTCTATGGCGGTAATACTCTTAGCTCCGTAGCTCTCCACCCCTGCTGAGACATTGTAGCTATTGCCCGTAATGCCTATATCGAAGAGATTGTCGTATATCGAGCTATATATTGTGTTGCGCATTGTTATACGACTACCAATGTTGCTCTCCAAGGTGATGTTGCCAAGGGCGTTCCACAGCTTCAGCGTTCCATAGCTGTTGTAGTTGCCTATTGAGGTTGTGGTGTTGTCGTTGTTGAAGTGGGTGTTAATCATAAGACGGCCCAACTTGCCAAGTTCAGCAACAGCGCCTATGCCATAGTCCCCAAAATCATAGGCTATGTGGTTGTCCCTTGTGGGTAGTATGGACATAATAGGCGATAGGTAGGAGTGGCGTGCAGAGAGGAAGATGCCCGACTTTTCGCTTACGGGTATCTGTACTGCAGCATCCGATTCTATAAGACCAATGTTGCCCTCTACACTGAGCCTCTTTGGTGCAAAGCTGTGTGTGCGTATGTCGGTTACGGAGGCTGTAGATGAGCCATACACTGCTGGTATGCCCGACTTGTAGAGGGTAAGACCGCTAAGATGTGCAGAGTTTAGTGTGGAGAAAATACCTAAGAGGTGTGAGGGTGAGTATAGAGGTACGCCATTTATGAGTATGCAGCTCTGACCATTGTCACCGCCACGCACATAGAGTGCAGTGTTTCCCTCCTCGGTTGCCATAACACCTGGGGTGTATTGCAAAAGTTTAACAACATCGACTGCACCACCAAAGCGCGGCATACCCTCCAAGGCATCCATGTTTATGGATATATTGCCACTCATATCAGGTTCGGACAATACCTGCTTATGTGCAGATACGACAACATCCTCCACGCTATAGTGCAGCGTGAGACTATCCTGCTGAGCATATCCATGAAGGGCGATGCTCAGTAGTAAAATAGTTAGTATCGACTTCGGTCTCTTCATAAAAGATGGGCTCCTACCCCTATCGCTGAATATCAGTGACGAAGGTAGGAGCCACCATTAGTATAGATAATAGATTATTCGATGTCACCTGAAATCTCACCAAGACGGTCGATAAGGTTAGCAAAAGCATTCTCAGTGAAGAAGTCCTCGAAGAGGAACTTGCTGCCGTCAGGGAATACAAGTACAGGAACAGGCTCGTAGTATTTGTCATCGTAGTACTCAACAAGCTCTGTCTGCAAAATAACATCTGCAATCTTCTCCTTAGTGTCGTTATAGATAGCTACAAACTTCAAATACTTGTTGATAATAGCACAACCTGCATCGCAGTACTCTTTATCGTTACCGTCAGACTCCATGAAACGCTCATTCAAAGCCTCAAACTCGTTGATAGCCTTCTTTAGATCACCACTACCGATGATAGAGAGTGTTAGTATATCCAACTGAATAGCACCAGTAGAGATATTCTCCTTGATATACTCACCAATATTGATATATGTTATAGTCTCCTCACCATCAGACTCCTCAACAGTCCAATTGTTTGGATCAGTGATGCCGTTGATGTTAATAGATGCTGCACCACCCACAAGCTTCTTGCCGTTCTTCTTAAACGAGCTCTCAGTGCTTATACCCTTGTTGTTAGCGCTTGACTTGCTGAAAATCTCGTAGCCGCCATTTAGCTTAATAGTTACAGCTGGAGCATAGGTGTAGTTGTCGGTGATGTTAGGCTCGATATTAGCGCTGAAGTGCTCCTTGCCATCTACGGTAATAGCAATCTTAATGTATGCTGGGACCTTGACAATGTATGTCACGCCCTCCTCGCTATCCTCCATGGTGTACTGACCCTTGTTCTCACCCCATGATAGTGTGAGTGCATCGTTATCCCACTTAATAACTATAGCGCGTGGGTCGTCAAGCACGCCCTCGATAACCTCGCCATCCTCGGTAATCTCAAGGCAGAATCCGCCTAACCCTAACTCTGGGTCGTTGATGTCGATGATAAACTGCTCCGAAGCGCGAGTTGTGAGAGCAATGATACTATTAACATCAAAGTTCTTGATGCTGCGTGCATACTCCTCTGGGTAGTAATCCTCTTCGTAGTTTCCTTCATCCTCAGGTATGCGCTCTCCGAGTGTTAATAGTGAGTATGCAAGCTCCTCGAAGTCTGCAGGATTGATCTGATCGATTAGGTCGATAGCAATCTGCTCCAACTTTGCCTGATGCTCCGTAGGTGTTAGCTTAGATGGCTGGTATGTTGACTCATCGTTCTTATTACCCTTGCCAAACAAACCCTCAATTTTCTCACAAGAACTAAGTGATGTAAGAGTAATAGCACATAGTGCTACCAATTTAAAAAACCTTTTCATAGTATTATATTTTACTGTTGATTGTTCCTATCGCAAAATTAAAGAAAAAATCCTTAACTACAAAACAATAAATAGGTAAAATTTCACGGCTCATAACTTTTCTCCGTGCAAGACCCTGACTACGCTACCGGGTAGTGAGTTTTGGGGACTGTGGGTATTTCTGGGTAGTATGAATACAATGGGTATTAGGTTGAGGATAGTCTGCTCTGTTGCTATCGCACGCTTGTGCTGCCGAGCATTTTTTTTGTACTACTCATGTTTGCCAATAATACCCTCTTTGCTCACAAACTTCATTATTCTCTATGCACTTACTGCACCGCCTTTCACCTCTTTGCTAATTACTATTTACTAATTTCTAATTTCTAATTTCTACTCCTCCACAAATCTCTCATCAAAATTTACAAGATAAACTCTCTCAGTGGCGCGAGTAATGGCGGTGTAGAGCCAGCGGAGCATATCCTTAGACATTGGTTCGTCGCCGAAGATACAGCGATCGATGAACACCGCGCTCCACTGACCACCTTGTGCCTTATGACAAGTGACGGCGTAGCTAAACTTAACCTGCATGGCATTGAAAAACTTATTTTCGCGTATCTCCTTGTATCTCTTGGCTTTAGACTTGATGTCTAAGTAGTCTTTCTCCACTTCATCAAATAGTGCGCGGCTCTGCTCCTTGGTGAGTGATGGAGACTCCGAGGCTAATGTATCGAGCAAGATCTTGACATCCATCTGATAACCATCGTAGTCCGGAAACTCGATAAGTGCATCTATAAACCGAAAGCCGTAGAACTCCTCGAAGCGGCGTATGCGCTTAAGGCGCACAACATCGCCATTGGCAACAAACGACATGGGAGATTCCTTATCATGCTCGGCATAGTAGTAGTTATTCTTAACAATCATAAGCATATCGCCGCTCTCAATCTCCTCCTCGGCAGAGAGGTTGTAGCGTCTGATGCCCTCATTATAGCGGTTGGCGCGTTTATTGGAGCGTGTGATAACAATTGTCTCATCGCGTCCATACCTGTCGTAGCACTCCTGTAGAGTGTCGAGAAGTTCGCCACCACCAATAGCTTTAAAATCTGGGAATGAACATCTTAGGCGAGGTACCTCAAAGATACGATTTTCAAGCATGCAGCGTATCATCGTCGCGTTGAAAAGGATTCCAGAATCGTTGCTCTGACGCACGACTTCGTCCATCGTGGCATACTCCACATCTCCAAAATGTGCGAGTGATACAGGGTCGAGGGCTGGGCTTAGGTCGCTACCCACGGGAGGTAGCTGTGCATCATCTCCCACAAGCATAAGCCTGCACTCCTTGCCAGAGCGTACATACTCCACCAAGTCGTTGAGCAGGTCGCCAGAACCGAAAATATCAGCCTCACCACTACCCGAAGAGATCATAGATGCCTCATCGACGATGAACACTGCGCCTCGCTCCTTGTTAAAGTCCAATGAGAACTTCGACTCGTACCCAGTGGTGCTTCGCTCGCGATAGATGCGCTTATGTATGGTCAGTGCAGGAGTGTTGGAGTAGTGTGACAGTACCTTTGCTGCACGACCCGTAGGAGCAAGGAGTATGGTCTTTATGCCGAGTTCCTTTAGTGCTGATACTGTGGCAGATATAATCGTGGTCTTACCCGTGCCAGCGTAACCATTAAGCAGAAATATGCGCCCATAATCATCGCCTGCAAGCCAAGAAGATAGTTTTTCTATGATTTTTTTTTGGCTAAATGTTGCGTCAACCGATAATTTTGCGTAAATTTGATGCGAAATATGTGTGCTAAGCATAAAGCTACATGTTTTGTTAATGTTTATTTGCCGATACAAACTTAATAATAAATAACTAAAATGAAAAAAACAGGTCTTACTTTATTGCTTGTAGCGATTGTTTGCGGCCTTATCTTCTGGATTTGGAGCATGCTTTCAACACCTATCAAGTTTGAGAACCACTTTGCTGAGCGAAGCAAGGCAGTAATTGAGAAGGAGGAGTACATCATTAAGCTCGTACAGGGCTATCGTGACTCTAACCCAAACAAGAAGTTTACAACAAGCTGGGATGAGCTTATCGACTTTGCTCTTAACGGCACTATGGAGTATCGTAGCCAGATCTACGATGAGAACAACCTTAAGAATGCTGAGATTTTGGCTCAGTTGCGTAAGGATAAGAATTGGAAGAATGAGCGTATCACACGCGTAGCTGCTCGCGATACACTCTTTGATGACGATTTTGGTGCATGCCGTCTTACTGAGGAGCAGATTCGCAACTTGCGCTACATCCCATTCACACACAATACAGAGGAGTTCCGTCTCGATACAATCACATATGAGGTAGGTAGCTACCGCACACACCTTATCCGTTGTCACGCACCTTATGTGAAGTTCATTGATACTGATACCTACAACCAGTGGTTCTGGAACGAGCTTAACGATCAGTTCAACTATTTCATCAACCACCAGGAGGCTAATGAGGATCTTAAGAAGATGAAGGCTGAGGGTCTTAAGGCTACAGTTACTCGCAATCCTAAGTATATGATTGGCGAGGCTCATCCAATCCCTATGGATCTTGAGTTCTTCGGTATCTCGTTCGGTAGCCTTGAGGAGCCTACAAATGAGGCTGGTAGCTGGGGTGGTCAGGCTGAGTAATTATGACTCGAAATCTACAAAATAATGTGTCCATCCGCCTTATGTCGGGTGGACACGCTTTTTCTAAGCAGGATATAGAGCAGATAAAGTTGGCTGGTGATGGCGTATCTGTTGAGGTTATAACGCCAAAGACCACGCTTCGTCCAGCTGAGGGCTTTGTGGCTGAGAATGCGCGCCAAGACCTTGAGTCGGTAGGATATGCTATTGCGCCTAATGAGTGTGTGGTGTATAGTCCAGAGTCTAATGGTAGGGTAGTTGTGATGGCTCTAAGCCGTGATTGTGCTGATGCTATCGCTATGTTGGGTGTCGAGGTGCAATACACCTCTCCGCTACTCTTAGGTGGCGATGTGGCTGAGGGGCTATATATTTCGCTCTACGACGATGTTATATATCTTAGAGTCTATCGTCAGGGATTACGCTTTGCTGAGGCTGTAGAGGCGAACAGCGATGCAGATATTGTTTATATCCTTGAGAACCTAAACCATGTTTACAATATCTATAATATGCGCGCGCGCGTAGAGGGTGATGTTAAACGCCTTGAAAGTGTGTGCAGAAGATATACCAAACTAAACTTTTGATATGCGTATTATAAGTGGAAAATATCGTGGTCGCACCATCGTGCCACCTCGCAACCTTCGAGCAAGACCTACTACAGACTTTGCAAAGGAAAACCTCTTTAATGTTCTTACAAACCTCGTGGATTTCGAGGAACTTGATGTCCTCGACCTGTTCTCTGGTACGGGTTCAATAAGCTACGAGTTTGCCTCGCGTGATGCGCGTAGTGTGACCTCTGTTGAGGTTAATAGTGTACATCACAACTTTATCCGCCAAACTGCCAAAGAGCTTAAATTTGAGAATTTCTACGCTGTTAAGGCTAATGCTTTTCTGTATTTAAAGAGCTGTACAAAGAAGTTCGACCTAATTTTCTCCGATGCACCATACGATTTGGAGGGTAGCGACGAAGTTATTAAACTTGTTTTCGAGCGCGATTTGCTAAATGAAGATGGAATTTTGATTTTTGAGCACTCAAAAGATAGGAATTACGAAAATCATCCAAATCTCTGGCAGACAAGGAGTTATGGTAGTGTGCAATTTTCCTTCTTCAAAAAAGTGTAATTTTTTTGAAAAAAAGTTGTTGGAAAATTTGCAGAATAAAAAAAAAGTCGTACCTTTGCATCGCAATCAAGAAATAAACCACTTGGTTGCAAGGTTCTAAAAATCTTGGTGCGTTAGTTCAGCTGGTTAGAATACGTGCCTGTCACGCACGGGGTCAGGGGTTCGAGTCCCCTACGCACCGCCAAGAAGGATAATCGAAAGGTTATCCTTTTTTTTGTGTTTCTGGAGAGTGAAAAGGCGACACTACTTCGTAGTTGTAT
>JAZRRF010000015.1:0-45038 GCA_045650465.1 Alistipes sp. | reverse complement strand
TGTATCCTGGTGGTAATGCCGAGGATATCGAGACCAATATCACCCGAGTTATGGAGGATCAGCTCAACTCGGTGGATAACCTCGATAAGATTACCTCACAGTCTAAGGATAATGTGTCGATTATCTCACTTGAGTTTGAGTATGGATGTGACCTTACCGAGGCAGCCAATGATGTTCGTGATATCGTGAGCCGCGCGCAGTCTATCCTCCCAGACGATGTGGAGTACCCAACCGTCATGAAGCTATCGGCATCTATGGCTCCAATCATGATGCTCTCTGTAACAGCTGACGAGAGCTATGCAGGTTTGGCTAAGATGCTCGATGATAAGATGGTCAACGAGCTTAACCGTATTGACGGTATCGGTTCGGTGGCAGTTATCGGTGCTCAGCAGCGCGAGGTACAGGTAAATGTTGACCCTAACAAGTTGGAGGCCTATGGTCTTACCATCGAGTCACTCGGTCAGCTTATCGCATCGGAGAACATCAACATCCCTGCAGGTACTCTCGACCTTGGTGATCAGGTCTTCAACCTTAAGTCAGACTTGCAGTTCGAGGACTCACGCGAGCTACGCAACATCGTGGTATCCAACCGCGAAGGTCGCACCGTGATGCTCTCGGATGTAGCAACTATCATCGACACCTTGGAGAAGGCAACCATGGACGAGCGTATCAATGGTCGCCGTGGTGTGCGTGTCATGGTGCAGAAGCAGACAGGTGCCAACGCCGTGCAGATTATCGAGGATGTGCAGGCTAAGCTCGATGAGATTATCCCAACACTTCCAAAGGATTGTAAGGTAGAGACTATCTTTGAGACCTCACGCGAGATTAAGGATGCTATCAACTCCCTATCTGAGACTATCATGTTCGCCTTCATCTTCGTCATCCTTGTGGTGATGTTCTTCCTTGGTCGTTGGCGTGCTACCTTCATCATCTGTTTGACTATCCCTATCTCGTTGATATGTGCCTTTATCTACCTCTTTGCTACTGGCTCAACCCTCAATATCATATCGCTCTCAGCGCTCTCTATTGCTATCGGTATGGTTGTGGATGATGCTATTGTGGTGTTGGAGAATATCACTACACATATCGAGCGAGGCTCTAAGCCTAAGGAGGCGGCTATCTACGCTACAAATGAGGTGTGGTTGTCTGTAATCGCTACGACCTTGGTTGTTGTTGCAGTGTTCATGCCACTTACTATGATTCCTGGTATGGCGGGTATCCTCTTCAAGGAGCTTGGATGGATTGTAACCATTGTGGTGTGCGTATCAACTACTGCGGCTATCACCCTCACCCCTATGATGTCTGCATACTTCCTCAAGATTGACGGTGCAGCACATACATACAAGGGTATAGGTATCATTTACAAGCCTATCGACAAATTCCTTATGTGGCTTGATGGTGTCTATGAGCGTGCCTTGCGCTTTGTTGTCAAGTGGAAGAAGAGCGCCATTGCGGTGTTGCTACTATTCTTTGTATTGTCACTATCACTCATTAGCAAAGTACCTACCGAGTTCTTCCCACCAGCAGATAATGCTCGTATCTCGATGAATATTAAGCTACCTCAGAATGTCCATGTTGACTACACTACAAAGGTGGCACGACAGATTGACGGCATCATCGCTGAGAAGTTCCCATTCATCAATATCGTCTCTACATCTGCGGGTGCAAACTCATCGGAGAGCGCCTTTGCAGCTATGCAGAGCACAGGCTCGCATATCATCAACTACAATATGCGTATGCCACGCCGTAGCGACATGGAGCGTCCATCAATCTTTGAGATTGCCGATGTTCTTCGTCATGAGTTGGAGCAGATACCTGAGATTTCGGACTACTCCGTATCGCCTGGTGGTGGCGGCGGTGGCGGTATGGGTGCCAGCACTGTAAATATCAAGGTCTTTGGTCACGATATGGACGATGCTATGGCCACAGCAAATGAGCTTCGCCAGAAGATGACAAAGCTCAGCACCATGCGTGATGCACAGCTCTCGCGTGAGGAGCTTCAGCCAGAGTATAATGTGGTCTTCGACCGTGAGAAGATGGCGATGTACGGTATCAGCCCAGCCACAGCTGCACAGTTCATCCGTAACCGTATCTATGGTTATGAGTGTACTAAGTATCGTGAGGATGGTGACGAGTACGACATCGTTGTTCGCTACGACGAGCCATTCCGCGAGTCTTTGGAGAGCGTTGAGAACATCACCCTCTACAGCTCTATGGGTCAGCCTATCAAGCTTCGCGATGTAGCTCGCATCGAAGAGTCATTCTCATCACCTACTATCGAGCGCGAGAACCGTCAGCGTATCGTGACAGTTAAGGGTGCTGTAGGTGCAAATGTTGCGTTGGGTGAGGCTCTTGCCGAGGTTAACGCCATGCTTGCAGACTACGAGGAGCCTGTGGGTATCAGCTTGGAGCTTGGTGGTACTATCGAGGAGCAGGGCGACGCCTTCTCTGACATCTTGACTCTTCTTGCCCTTATCATCATCCTTGTATATATTGTGATGGCTACGCAGTTTGAGTCACTTACCGACCCATTCATCATCATGTTCACCATTCCATTTGCGGTATCGGGTGTATTTATCGCATTGTGGCTTACAGATACCCCTCTATCGCTTATCGCGCTTATCGGTGCTATCATGCTTGTGGGTATCGTAACCAAGAACGGTATCGTGCTTGTGGACTACATGAACTTGCTTGTTGAGCGTGGTGCGAAGCTCAACGATGCGGTTATCGCAGGTGGTAAGAGCCGTTTGCGCCCAGTACTTATGACCTCACTTACCACAATCCTCGGTATGGTGCCTATGTCATTGGGTCTTGGTGAGGGCTCTGAGATCTGGCAGCCTATGGGTATCGCCGTTGTAGGTGGTCTGCTTGTATCAACACTCCTCACACTCTTCATCGTACCATCGTTGTACGCCATGTTGGAGGGCCGCAAGGAGCGTAAGGAGGCACGCAAGGCAGAGCTTCAGGCACATGAGGATGAGTTTATCCGCACACATATAAATAACAAATAACGAAACTAAGATTATGAAAGCGTTGTTTATATCATACAATCAGGCGTTGACCGACCGTATCAACAAGATGCTTGATGACCATGGCGTTCGTGGCTTTACCCGCTGGGGCCTCACCGAGGGTCGTGGCACCTTCGATGGCGAGCCACACTACGGCACCCACGCATGGCCAGCTATGAACAGTTCTGTACTCGCAATTGTGGAGGATGAGAAGATTCCCGTACTTCTCGACACCTTACGCGATATAGATGTCACCACCAAGCAGCAGGGCTCGCGAGCCTTCGTCTGGAACATCGAGCAGATGATGTAATAGAGAGAAGGCGTCCAACATCGCGTTGGGCGCCTTCTTCATTTATATAGGTTGTGGTAACACTCGTTATCCTACCACACTATAGGATCTTTACCTATAGATATAAGGTAGTTGTTGGCTTGCGAGAAGTGCTTACAGCCGAAGAAGCCTCTATATGCAGAGAGAGGCGAGGGGTGTACGGCATGAAGTATGAGGTTTTGCTTTGGGTCGGCAATAGCGCCCTTACGCTGGGCATAGCTACCCCAGAGCATATAGACAACACCCTGCTTACGCTCGGCAATCGCCTTAACCACAGCATCGGTAAACCGCTCCCAGCCGTGTCCTGCGTGCGAGGCGGCATTATGTGCGCGCACGGTAAGCACAGCGTTGAGCATCAACACACCCTGCTCCGCCCAACGGTCAAGCTCTCCAGAGCGAGGCACAGGCGTGCCGATATCATCCGACACCTCCTTAAAGATATTCTTCAACGAGGGTGGAAAGGGAACACCCTCGTTTACCGAGAAGCATAGTCCATTAGCCTGACCATCACCATGATATGGGTCTTGACCAATAATCACAACCTTCAACTTATCAAAAGGGCACTTATCGAAGGCACGGAATATATTGCGTCCCGCGGGGAAGACCTCACCAGAGGCATACTCCTGCTTTACGAACGACACCAACTCCTCGAAATAGGGCTTTGAGAACTCCTCACGAAGAATCTCCTTCCAATCCTCAGCTATACGAACATCCATAATCTTAGGTTTTACTATTGCGAAGATAAGATTTTTGCGTTAATTTTGCAAAACTAATAAACTATAAACTATGAAAAGAATTTCCCTAATCATCGCAACAATACTTCTAAGCCTCGGCACAACACGCGCGCAGGAGGTCAAGAATATCATTTATCTTATAGGTGACGGCATGGGACTAAGCTCCGTGTCGATGATGATGGTGGAGAGTGGCTACAAGTCCACAATATTCGATAAAGCGGATAATGTGGCGCTGCAAAAGACATACTCTGCAGATAACCGAGTCACCGACTCGGCAGCCTCAGGCACAGCCCTCGCAACGGGATATAAGACCAACAACACCTTTATAGGTTGCACACCCGATGGCAAGGCAGTGGAGTCGCTCTTCGATGTAGCCAAGGCCGAGGGTAAGGCTACGGGCGTTGTGGTAACCACATATCTGCAACACGCCACACCTGCAGCCTTCTATGCCCACACCGAGAGCCGACACAACTACGAGCTTATCACCGAGCAGCTTCTACATAGCAGCCTCGATGTAGCCATAGGTGGAGGTATGGGTTTCTTCAATAAGGTGTATGGAGACAAGGTTCAAGATAACATCGAGAAGCAGGGCTTTACGCTCGCTCAGGAGTTTTCCGCAGTTACTGAGCATAAGGGAGATAGTCGTCTTCTTGCTCTCTTGGCAGAGTGGGAGGTAGGTTCAAACTCTGGCACATACCTCGCTGATGCAACACGCGAGGCACTGCGTATATTGGAGCAGCGTGGTGGCGATGAGGGCTTTGTGCTTATGGTCGAGGGCTCACTTATTGACGGCATGGGACATGCCAATGATGCAGATGCTCAGCAGATTGAGATGCAGGGCTTTATGGGCGCTATTGAGGTTGCTGTGGAGTACGCATCAAAGCACGAAGATACCCTCGTTGTTGTCACCGCCGACCATGAGACAGGAGGTCTAAGCATCGTAAGCGCCGATGCCAACTTCAACCTCTCAGAGCAAGGTGTGGAGTATCGCTGGACGACCAAAGGTCACTCGGGTGTGATGATTCCGATATATCTATATGGTGCAAAAAGCGAGGCCATAAACAGCATCGTTGAGAATACCGATATAGCCTCGACACTCATGGAGCTTATCCGTTAAGCTATTACGCCAAGGTGCTCCAATAAAATCTTTATACCCAAGCAGATAAGGACAACGCCTCCGAGGATACCAGCCTTGGAGCCTAACTTTGCGCCAAAGTGATAACCGATATATACACCTGCAGCAGATAGAGCAAAGGTGATGATACCTATCACCGTAGCGGCAATCCATATATTTACATTCAAGAAAGCCAAGGTTATGCCTATGGTAAGGGCATCAATGCTTGTAGCTACTGCCATTACAAACATTTTGCGCGCACCAAAGTCCGAGTCATGAGCATCCTCCTCATCACCCCAAATAGTCTCTCGAATCATATTTAGACCTATGAGGAGTAGTAGGCCGAAGGCAATCCAATGGTCAACACTCGACACAACATGTGCAAAGCTACTACCGAGGAGGTAACCAATAATAGGCATAAGAGCTTGAAAACCTCCAAACCACACACCTGCATACATGGCATGGCGAGGCTCTACTCGGCTTACTGTCAACCCCTTACCCACAGACACCGCAAAGGCATCCATTGCCAGACCCAAAGCAATTAATATCAGTTCAAAAAATCCCATTATTCTCTATATCATTTTATCTATTGTAATCGTCAAGAGCTGGCGTTGCAGCACCCATGTCATCGAAGAGTTTACCCCAGTGTGGTGATGTAGCCTCCCAAATAAATGTTCCACGACCCAAGTTGTTAGGTAATGCTCGTACGATACGCTCAATATCGAGGTAGTAGTCACGGTACTCCACAACAATAAGGGGTTTATTATATTTAAGCACAAGAGACTTAGTATTTGCCTCCAACTCTGCCAATGTACCATGCCATTCAGGGTAATATGACTGACCAATAAGATCATACTCTACACCATACTCCTCCATAGCATCAAAGAAACGCTCGGACTCCTCAGCCTGACCGCCAAGAGCCACATGAATCATAATCTCTGCGTTGGGCGCATATTCCCTAACAGCACGCACACCCTCTTTCAAAAGTCCGCACAAACCGCTAAAGGAGTGACGCACAGAGCCATAAGGCCATAGCATACCATTACTTACTTCATTACCTACCTGCACCATATCTGGTAGCGTACCCTGCGCTTCAAGAGCAATGAGTGTCTCTTTTGTGTGGTTATATACCGCTTCGCATACCTCGTCATACGAGAATGTTTGCCATGCTTGTGGCATAATCTGTTTTGCTGGATCTGCCCAGTTATCCGAGTAGTGGAAGTCAAGCAGGAACATCATACCAGCCTCCTTGATGCGCTTTGCCATGGCAAGCGTATGCTCCAGGTCGCAGTATCCATCACGCTGCGAGTAACCGAGTTCCGACTTAGGATTTACAAAGAGACGCAATCGGATATAATTAAAACCGTTGTCACGCAAAATATCGAGAGCATCACCCTCAGCACCTCCATCGCTAAACTTAATACCACTATCCTCTTGCCACTGAAGCCACGATACATCAGCTCCCACCGCATATGGTCTCTCTGGTACACCCTGCGCCTGTGCAACGCTAAATGATACAAGCGCAACAACAAAGGTTAATAATCTCTTCATAATCACACAAATTATTGATTAGCAAACTCTTTTAATTTTGCAATCTCCTCTGGCCAGCGCACCTCATCAGGTGTCTCAAGGACAAGAGGTATGTTGTCGAAGCGTGGGTCCTGGGCAATATATTTGAAACACTCCCAGCCAATCTCACCATCTCCAAGAGGTGAGTGACGGTCAACGCGGCTACCCAACGGTTTCATGGCATCGTTAAGGTGCATACCGCGCAAATAGTTAAAGCCTACAACACGATCAAACTCCGCGAATGTGGCATCACACGCCTCTTTGGTGCGTAGGTCATAACCCGCAGCAAATGAGTGGCATGTATCAAGGCATACGCCCACACGACTCTTATCCTCCACGCGCTCAATGATATAGGCAAGATGCTCGAACCTAAAACCAAGATTTGAACCCTGACCTGCCGTGTTCTCCAATACAGCGGTAACACCCTTAGTTCGTGCCAACGCCATGTTGATAGACTCAGCGATGCGGTTCAAAGACTCCTCCTCGCTAATCTTCTTAAGGTGGCTGCCAGGGTGGAAGTTCAAGCGGTCAAGACCCAAGAGTTCGCAACGCTGCATCTCCTCAAAGAACGACTCGCGCGACTTTGCAAGACCCTCATCCTCAGGGTGTCCAAGGTTTATAAGATAGCTATCGTGAGGAAGCACCTGCTTAGGCTCATATCCCGCCTCAATCATAGCGCTTCTAAATGTTGCAATCTGCTCGGTGGTAAGTGCTGGTGCAAGCCACTGACGCTGATTTTTTGTAAATAGAGCAAACGCTGTTGCTCCTATATCCTTTGCATTCTTGATGGCATTCTCTACGCCACCCGATGCACTTACATGTGCTCCAAAATATTTCATATCAAACTACATTCTAATGTTAATCTTAGCAAACAAAGATAACAAAAATTTTTGACTTATTAAAGTGTAGGATATATAAAAAATAGTCGTATCTTTGTAAAGATTATTATAACTACAATACCACAATATTTATGAAGAGATTTTTTACACTGCTAATAGCAACAATCATTGGTTGCGACGCTCTTTCGGCACAGGTATCGATTGATGATGTTGCAACAGAAGGTGCTAAGAAGGAGTTTGAGAACGACATCAAAACACAAAGCGTCGATACGGAGTACTTTTCGGATGCAACCTATCGTGCCGAGCGCCGTGCAATACGCAAAGAGCGTAACACTATAGACTTCACTTCAAACCTACACGGCTCATCGACATCGTTCAACGACAATTGGCAGGCTGCGGGCGATAATACCATTGCAATACTTGCAAACGCCAACTTCATTCACACATATAAGAATGGTCGTTTCTCGCTAAACAACACTGTATCTGCGAAGTTCGGCTACAACCGCATGAAGATGGATCTAAATGATGTACAGCAGGATATATGGTTTAAGAATGTCGATGAGGTTGCCATCTCAACAGCTCCACAATGGGCTATGGTTAAGGATTGGACCTATGGTGCTAATATCAAGTTCCGTACACAGTTCGCTCCAGGCTACGCAGCACGCGGCGATAAGGAGAAGGATTTTTCTCGCCTATCGAACTTTATGACCCCAGGCTATTTGGATGCCTCTGTCGGTTTCACCTATGTGCTACCATCGAAGAAATTTCCTCTAAAGGTTAACCTCGCGCCTATAGCGATGAGCGCTACATATCGCATCGACAACGCTACGAAGAAGCTTGATGGCGAGGCTTGGGTTGATATGAACTATGGTGTTCCTGAGGGCAAGCACTCGAAGTACGAGGGTGGTCTCTCTATTCAGCTCGACTTCGACCGCACATGGGGTGCTAATGGCTGGTTGCGTTATCGCACTACAGCATACTCTTTCTACGGCTGGGTAACAAGCATCTACTCTGGCAGTAATATTGCACCTACGCTTCGTTGGGAGAACACCATAGACATCAAGGCAAATAAGTATTTCTCGACACAGCTCTACTTCCAGCTATACTACAACAAGGCTGAGGTTGATAAATTGCAGGTATCGTCAATGGTTAGCATAGGTCTAACATACACATTTAGAAATAAATAGAAATAAAAAATGGAGAGTAAAAAGGGGCGTATCACGCGCATAAGCGTTGTTATTGCAATCATAATCTGCACCATATTTGGAGGATATATGATAGGTCGCATCGTTGAGCGACATCGCGTAAGAGGTATAGTGGAGTACATGTCGGCAAATGTTGGCGAGTACGAGAAGAGCCTCACAAAGTTCGCCAAGGAGGTTGCTGATATGGAGAAGATACTTGCAGGAGGAGACAAACTTATGCAAACCATCGCCACCATACGCAATAACTATGTGGACCACATCGAACTCGATACTCTCTACGAAAAGGCGATACCAGCCATTCTCTCGGAGCTTGATCCCCACTCGGAGTATATCCCTGCTAAGATGTTCGACAGCGTAAATGAGTCGTTGGAGGGTGAGTTCGATGGCATCGGCATTGTCTTTAACGCTATGACCGACACTATCACCGTACTTAGTGTCATACCTCAAGGACCATCCGACAAGGCTGGTGTACGCCCAGGTGACAGGGTTATGCGTATTGACAACCGCGAGGTTGCTGGCAAGGGTATCAAACAGGACTCTATGGTTAAGATGATGCGTGGTCCTCGAGGCTCAAAGGTTAAGCTCTCTGTTAAGCGTGCTTCGTTAGATGACCTTGTCGATATCACCATTACACGCGCAGCGATAGAGGTACATAGTGTCACCGCAGCCTTTATGCTCGACCGCGATGCGGGTATTGGCTATATTCGCCTATCGCAGTTCTCACGCACCTCATATTCAGAGATTTGCAACGCTCTGGAGCGTCTTAAGAACGAGGGTATGAAGTCTATCATCGTTGACCTTAGAGGCAATGGCGGAGGCTTCCTCGACCAGGTGGTCAAGATTCTCAACGAGTTCCTCGACCGCGGTAAGCTCCTTGTCTATACCGAGGATCGCCATGGCAGACGCGTTAACGAGTATTCCGATGGCACAGGCCGCTATACAGATACCAATATAGCTGTTCTTGTTGACGAGCTAAGTGCCTCATCCAGCGAGATATTAGCAGGTGCAATTCAAGATAATGACCGCGGATTGGTCATTGGTCGTCGCACCTTCGGTAAGGGTCTTGTACAGGCACAACTACCATTTAGTGACGGCTCTGCCATGCGCCTCACCGTAGCTCGCTACTACACCCCATCGGGTCGCTCCATACAGCGTCCATACACCAACGGTGACGAGATGTCCTATCGTATGGACTTGGTCAACCGTATCAACCACCACGAGCTATTCTCAAAGGACTCGATACGCTTTGACGAGAATATGAAGTTTAAGACCATAGCGGGTCGCACAGTGTATGGTGGTGGTGGCATCATGCCAGATATCTTTATCCCTGTTGATACCACAAAGGTATCGGACTTCTACAACGAGGTATGGGATAAGAATATCCTCTACCGCTACACCTTGGAGTTTGCCGACAACAACCGTAGCAAGTTGGATGGCGTAAAGAGCATCGAGGAGCTTGATAAGGTATTAGCAGAAAGTGAACTTATGACGGAGTTTTTGAAGTATGCCGAGCGAGGTGGCGTAACACCAACCAAGGAGGATCTTCGCAAGTCTCAAGAGGTTATAATGACACAGATACGCGCATATATAGGTCGTAACGCCCTCAGCGATGAGTCGGGCTACTACTACAACATCTACCCTATTGACGATGTTATGCAGCGCGCAGTTAAGGAGCTAAAAAACGGAGGATTAAAACTTTAAAGATAAGATGAATAGAATTATAGGCACACTATTTGCCTTGGCAACGCTTGCTGCTATAGCCTATGCAATTTATAATGCAGGGAGCTACAGTTCGATGTGCTTCGACAGAGAAGCAACACTAATTGAGCCTATAGAGGATATTGCCCCAGTAGAGGAGAATGCCATCGAGCGCGACAGCGTAGAGGTGGTCATGGAGCTAAGAGATAGCTTATAGCAACAGGCTCTGTAACAAACAAAATCAAGGGGCTGACTAAAAAGTAACTTAGCCAGCCCCCATAAGAGAGTGAATAAAAAGATGTAGTTTTAGGCTTGCGAAGCCCGAAAAAGCGGAGTTTACTGAGCGTAAATGAGCATTTTGAGGGCAAGCGTAACGACAAAATACACTTTTTATTCACTCTCTTTTCGTAATTATGAAACGGTTTGCTTATTATAACCTTGTTTGGATTACTTCTTGAAGTAGCGGTTGTACAAGCCCTCGAAGCCCTTACCGTGGCGAGCCTCATCCTTAGCCATCTCATGAACTGTATCGTGGATAGCGTCGTAGTTGTTCTGCTTTGCAAGAGCTGCGATACGCATCTTGTCTGCACAAGCACCGCTCTCAGCGTTCATACGCTTCTCAAGGTTAGTCTTAGTGTCCCATACACAGTCGCCCAACAACTCAGCGAACTTTGAAGCGTGCTCAGCCTCCTCGAAAGCGTAGCGCTTGAATGCCTCAGCGATCTCTGGATAACCCTCACGGTCTGCCTGACGGCTCATTGCAAGGTACATACCTACCTCTGTACACTCACCCATGAAGTGGTTGTTAAGACCCTCAAGAATCTCTGCATTGTCAACCTTACCATCGCCAATCTTATGCTCTGTAACAAACTCAAGAGCCTTACCCTCCTCCTGCAACTCGTTAAACTTCTCCTTACCTACCTTGCACAATGGGCACTGATCTGGAGCCTCGTTACCCTCGTGAATATATCCGCACACTGAACAAATAAACTTCTTTGCCATAATCTTACAGTTTTTATTAGGTTAATATTTATATCTCTTTTTATTGGTTTTCTTTTTGTTTCTGGTGCAAATATAAGGGCTTTTTTCTAATCTACAATAGATTTTCCTTAACGATTTTTTATAGTCCTATAAGCACTATTTATATACACTGATTATCAGGTTATTTCTTCTTAAGGCCAATAGCGAGGATAACACCAAGAGCAACACCCAACAATGCCGCAAAGAGCACTCGAAGCTCGCCAGGGAGCATAAAGGTGATGGTATGGGCTGGGTACCAGAATAGTGGAATGGTCTTCTTAAAGATAAAGCCCCACTGCACATCCCAGTTTACGCCCTTGATAAGACGCTGCATAGGGATTGGGGTGATAAGAGCCTTAAGCGAGCCTCCGCACTCCGCGATATGAGCATCTGTAATCTTGTGGAATGTCATAAATACAGGGGCAAAAAATGTGTTCATCATCACCGAGATAGAGAGGGCAACAACAAACTTACCCCATGATAGACCCTCAGCATAGAAACTTGAAACAAGCTCACCGCCACCCATATTTGTAATAAAGGCAGGGATACCAGCCGAGAATACGGTCATCGCCATAGATATAGCCATACCCAAAAGTCCCCAAACGACCATACGAGGCAAAGCACCAAATGTAGGGTGTGTGTATGAACCTGTAGAGATACGGCAGCCGAGCATCTCACCAAGCGTTGAGAGAATACCGAACTTGAGGAATGCCATAATCATAGCGTGCTCAGCATTGAATGTCTTGTACCAAGCGTATAGCTCTGGAGATACAAAGAATGGCACAAATATCGCCAACATTACAAGGGCGAAGTAGAGATCTTGTCGTTTCATATCATCTATTTATTTATATAGGTAAGAACAAAGGTAGTAAAAAAAACTGAAAGGTGAAAGGTGAAAAGTGAAAAGTGTGGTGTCTGCGACGCATATTTATAAAGTGAAAGGTGAAAACTGTACTTTGCTATGGCTAAGTCGAGGCATTACGAAGTTTTGCCTCAAAAGTGTTTTTGTATTATTCCGAACCAGTGCCCCATAAAAGAGTTGTTTGTTTCGTGAATAATTTTTAATTTTGTCTATCAATCGACAAATAATTAAAACTTAATACACTATGAGAAAGTTATTACTGCTCTTGGTTTTACTGGGAACACTCTCTGTGGGTTGTACTGAGGATATGCTTAATGGCCTTAAAGATATAATTGGCAATCCCGATAATAAGCAGCCAAATATTGCAGATATCAGTGTGCCAAACAATCAGATTTGGTACACCAATGGTAGTACCACAGAGCGAACTAAGCCATATAATAGTGATGTATTTGGAGCAAATATTGTATCGAACACCTTCGATGCAAAGAAGGGGTGCTGGGTTATTAAATTTGATGGCGATGTAACTACAATTGGAGAGAAGGCATTCAGTTATAGTAGCCTAACAAATGTAGCTATTCCAGATAGTGTAACCGAAATTGGTGTTCAGGCATTCTATTATTGCAGTAGCCTAACAAGTATAACTATTCCAGATAGTGTAACCGAAATTGGTGTTCAGGCATTCTATTATTGCAGTAGCCTAACAAGTGTAACTATTCCAGATAGTGTAACTACAATTGGAGATGGTGCATTCGCTGAATGCAGTAACCTAAGAGAGTTTAATGGTAAATTTGCATCAGAAGATAACAGATGTTTAATTATTGATGGTACACTTAATTCATTTGCACCTGCAGGACTTACAGAATATGTTATTCCAGATAGTGTAACTACAATTGGAGATTATGCATTCTATGGTTGCAGTAGCCTAACAAGTATAACTATTCCAGATAGTGTAACTACAATTGGAGATGATGCATTCTCTAATTGCGATAGCCTAACAAGTATAACTATTCCAGATAGTGTAACTACAATTGGAGAGTGGGCATTCTCTAATTGCGATAACCTAACAAGTGTAACAATTGGAGATAGTGTAACTACAATTGGAGATGATGCATTCTATAGTTGCGGTAGACTAACAAGTGTAACAATTGGAGATAGTGTAACTACAATTGGAAATTCTGCATTCGAATATTGCAATAGCCTAAGAAGTGTAACTATTCCAGATAGTGTAACCGAAATTTGTGTTCAGGCATTCTATAAATGCAGTAGCCTAACAAGTATAACAATTGGAGATAGTGTAACTACAATTGGAGATTATGCATTCGGTTATAGTAGCCTAAGAAGTGTAATTATTCCAGATAGTGTAACTACAATTGGAGATTATGCATTCGAATATTGCAGTAGCCTAACAAGTGTAACTATTGGTGAGAGTGTAACTACAATTGGAGATTATGCATTCCGTTATTGCTATTACCTAACAAGTGTTACAATTGGAGATAGTGTAACTGCAATTGGAAATTATGCATTCTATGGTTGCTATAAACTAAGAGAGTTTAATGGTAAATTTGCATCAGAAGATGGCAGATGTTTAATTATTGATGGTACACTTAATTCATTTGCACCAGCAGGACTTACAGAATATACTATCCCAAATAGTGTAACTACAATTGGAGATTATGCATTCGCTGCGCGCATTATGCTAACAAGTGTAACAATTCCAGATAGTGTAACTACAATTGGATATGGTGCATTCGAAGGCTGCAGTAGCCTAACAAGTGTAACTATTCCAGATAGTGTAACTACAATTGGTGTTCAGGCATTCTATAAATGCAGTAGCCTAACAAGTATAACAATTGGAGATAGCGTAACTACAATTGGAGAGGGTGCATTCTCTAAATGCATTAGCCTAACAAGTGTAACAATTGGAGATAGCGTAACTACAATTGGAGAGGGTGCATTCTCTAATTGCAGTAGCCTAACAAGCGTAACAATTGGAGATAGCGTAACTACAATTGGATATGGTGCATTCGAAGGCTGCAGTAGACTAATAAGTGCAACTATTGGAAATGGTGTAACTGCAATTGGAGATTATGCATTCTCTAATTGCGATAGCTTAACCAGTGTAACTATTCCAGATAGTGTAACCACAATTGGAGATTATGCATTCTATGGTTGCAGTAGCCTAACAAGTGTAGCTATTGGTGAGAGTGTAACTACAATTAGAGAGGGTGCATTCTATGGTTGCAGTAGCCTAATAAGTGTAACTATTCCAGATAGTGTAACTACAATTGGAGATTCTGCATTCCAGGGTTGCATTAGCCTAACAAGTGTAACAATTGGAGATAGTGTAACAACAATTGGAGATTCTACATTCCGTTATTGCAGTAGCCTAACAAGTGTATATTGCAAGGCTCTAACTCCGCCTGCTGGTGGTTCTAATATGTTTGGCAGTAGCACCTCTGATCGCAAGATTTATGTACCAACAGAGTCGGTAGAGGCTTATAAGTCTGCATCTTATTGGAGCAGTTATGCCGATGCAATTGTTGGCTACGACTTTTAGTGAGAGTTAATTATTGACTTTATCTTTGCTATATCCGCGCTACTCTGAAGTGACCCCAAAAGTTTTTGTCTAAACTTTTGGGGTCACTTCACACAACCCAATTTCTTGTCAGAAGGAGCACAAACTTTAATTAGCACCACGACCCAATTTCTTGTCAGAAGCCGTGAGATGTGGTGCATCGTAAAAGAAAATATCCAGGGATAGTACTCGTAGTACAGCCCTGGATATTTTATTTTGGGATGTGCCGCAGATTACGGCTTATCACAAGAAATTTAATTACTTAAGGCGGAGAAACCCTACACCAAAACGCTCCACCGCTGCGCGCTCCAAATCCTCGCGGACTGATGGGTCGGCAATAGAGATAAGGAGCTTAGCACGCTCGGCAAGTGACTTATTGCGGAGGTAAACGATACCGTGCTCGGTAGCGATATACTGCGCCTGGAAGCGGGTAGTTACAACACCTGCACCCTTAGTGAGGGTAGGGACAATTTTTGAGATACCCTTAGTGGTGATAGATGGCAATGCGATGAAGCACTTACCGCCCTCAGACAAGGCACCACCATACATAAAGTCATGCTGACCACCTACACCCGAGAAGATGCGCTCACCGATACTATCAGCGCAGATCTGACCTGTGAGGTCAACCTCGATAGCTGAGTTCACAGCCATAACCTTAGGGTTCTGGCGGATATTCTGAGGGTCGTTAGTCCATGCTACATCGCGGATAACAACATCACGATTGCCATCCAAGTAGTCGTACAAACGCTGACTACCTAAGCATAGGCAGGCAACAGACTGACCTGGGTAAATCTTCTTCAATGAGTTATCAATGATACCCTTCTGGATAAGAGGCACCACGCCATCTGTCATAGCCTCGGTGTGAAGACCGAGGTGCTTGTGGTTATGAAGTGCATCAAGCACAGCGTTAGGAATACCGCCTACACCAATCTGCAAGGTTGCACCATCAGGAATCTCCGATGCGATGAAGTTACCGATACGACGCTCCACATCGTTAGGGATAACTGTAGGAACCTCAACAAGTGGCTCATCACCGCGCACCATAGCATCAATCTTCGACACATGGATAACAGGGTCACCAAAGGTGCGAGGCATATACTTATTTACCTGCGCGATGATAACCTTAGAGCACTCCACAGCCGAGAATGCAAGGTCGGCAGATACACCATACGAGCAGTAGCCCTCCTCATCAGGCTCAGAGACATTTAGAAGCGTTACATCCAAAGGAATCTGGCGCGAGCGGAACAAGAATGGAATCTCACCCAAGAATGCAGGGATGGTCTGTGCCACGCCTGAGTTGATGGCGTTGCGCAGGTTGTTAGCCACAAAGAAGCTGAGTGGCTCGAACGAATCACGCAACTCTGCCTTAGCGTATGGAGCATCGAAGCGACCAATAGCAAAGGCTGTATAGACCTTGACATCACGAAGCTCTGGCGCACGATCTGTCATCGCCTGCACCAACACCTCAGGGATAGAGGTAGAGCCCTGAATATATACCGAGTCACCCGACTTGATAAGTTTTACGGCTTCAGCCGCACTAACTAAATTCATATATAAAAAGTTTAGGGGGTGTTAAGGGAGATTAACGGGAATTAAGGGTTATTAAGGAGTAGGTGTAATATAAGTTGCTGCTAAATACAAATTTAACGAACATCTTGCCAATTTTCCTTAATAACCCTTAATATCCTCTAATATCCTTTAGTAACCCTCAATTACAAAATTTTAGTAATCCTGGCTAAATAGTCTTAGGCGCTTGTCAAGCTCATCGTACTGGTAGTCCGAAATCATCGACACGCAACCACGCAAGCCCTCACGAGAGCTACCTGTAGGTGCGAGGGTGATAGCCGAGATACCATAATAGATAAGCTTGTTGATAAGCTGCTCACCTGTCATATCCTTGTAGCCAAAGGTGAAGAAGAAACCATCGCTCACATCCTGCTCACAATCCTTATCATAGACAATATGGAAGCCATTCTTCACCATAATCTCCTTAACACGCTGCGCACGCACTGCATACTCGCGTGTGTGACCTACGAAGTCAAGACGACCATCTGAAGCTGCACGGAACATAGCTGCCAAAGCGTACTGTGTTGAGTGTGGCACACCTGACGACAATACATATAGGATATTGAACACAAGGTTACGACGGAACTGACCATCGTTGCCATACTTCTCAGCCAAAGCATCATAGCAACGCTCTGCAAGTGCAGGGTTCATAGCTATGATAGCAACACGCTGACCAGCATATGAGAACATCTTAGAGCCTGAAAGAAGGTGTAGGCAGTTGTTGGTGTAGCGAGCTACAGATGGCTGATAAGGAGCCTCAAATGGCTTCGAGCGATCCTCGCGGAAGTCCATATTGAGGTATGCCAAATCCTCCACTACGACAACATCATACTTGGTTGCCATGCGACCGATAATCTCCAACTCTGCCTCATTGAGACACATCCATGTAGGGTTGTTAGGGTTAGAGTAAACGATACCGCTGATACGACCTGATGATAGCACCTCCTCAAGCTTAGCCTCAAGTTTCTCACCACGATAGTCGATAACATCGAACGACTCGATGCGAATACCCTGCACCTTACACTGCGCCTTCTGCACAGGGAAGCCTGGGTCGATAAAGAGGATAGTGTCACGATCCTTACGCATCTGGCTCAATGCCATGAAGGTCGCGAATGCACCCTGCATAGAACCCACCGTTGGCACGATACATACTGGAGGAATATCAAGGTTGATGAATGCTTTGATAAAGCGTGATGCCTCCTTAGTAAGTGGCTCGATACCGGTGATAAGAGGATACTTAGAGCCTACGCCTGAGAGCAACGCCTCATGCTCCGCCTCGATACCAATCATCTCGGCAGGAAGTCCTGGCTCACCAATCTCCATACGGATATACTCGACACCCGTTTTAGCCTCGATATCCTTAACTACGCTTACAAACTGACGAATAGATGCAGCACCAAGCTCCTTGGCGTTGCGCAAACCGTTAGCGATACAGATGTTATCGACGGTCTGTTTGTCCAATGGTCTATCCATCGTATTACTATTTTTTGATAGAGTTTTCATAACCTGCGCGTACTGCGGCGAGGTTCTTCTCGATAACCTCCTCACCCTTACGAGCGAAGATACGACGAATACCCGCCTCGATCTTCTCAAATTCGATATCGAGCATAGGTATCGCAGCTCCCAACAACACCATATTAGCAGCCTGTAGTGGCGCACCAGCATCCTTTGCAAGTTGCTCCACATTCAACGATACGCAGTGAGGCAACGCTGCGAGGTGCTTCTGAAGCTCCTCCTCAGCGGGATAGTTAGGGATATTTACAAAAGGTACAGTAGAGGTTACAACCCAGCCATCCTTCTTCAAATACTCAAGGTAACGCAAAGCCTCCATAGGCTCCAAAGAGATGATAACATCTGCACCACCCTTAGCGATAAGGTCTGAGGCGATAGGCTCGGTAGAGAGGCGCAAGTTACTCTGCACATCACCACCACGCTGGCTCATACCATGAACCTCAGCCTGCTTGATGTTCCAACCCTCGGCCATAGCAGCCTCACCAATGACTGTGGCAATCGACAAAATACCCTGTCCGCCGACACCAGCCAAAATAATATCTTTCTTCATAATAGTTTTCACTTTTAGTTGTTTGCGGACTTAGTTCTTCTTCGCTGCCTCGCGTGCCTTAGCGTGACGCTTAGCTGTCTGGATACACTCACGGCGTGGGATGATTACAGATACACCCTTGTACTCAATCTCCTCACGGATGGTGTTCTTAATCTCCTCCATATTCTTTGGCAATGGAATAACCACACGAACATGATCAGGGTGAACACCCAAACCACGGCAGATATCCTCAAGCTTACCTGTACCTGCTGAGTCCTGACCACCTGTCATACCTGTTGTAAGGTTATCCGAGATAACAACAACAACATTAGCATTAGAGTTCACACAGTCCAAAAGACCTGTCATACCTGAGTGGGTAAATGTTGAGTCACCAATAACGGCAAATGCAGGGAACTGACCAGCATCCGATGCACCCTTAGCCATAGTGATAGATGCACCCATCTCAACGCAAGCATGCAATGCCTGGAATGGAGGCAACGCACCAAGTGTGTAGCAACCGATATCTCCGAAGATGCGAGGATTCTCGTACTCTGCAGCAACCTCATTCAACGCCTTGTACATATCGCGGTGACCGCAACCCTGGCACAATGCTGGTGGACGAGCTACAACGATATCGTCACCCTCCAAGTTCTCCAACTTAGCCATGCCCAATGCTGCGCGTACTGAGTCCGGTGTAAGCTCACCTACGCGTGGGAGATCACCTGTAAGACGACCCTTAACAGCAACTGTTGAAGGCACAATAGCACGAATCATCTCCTCAACAACAGGCTGACCCTCCTCCATAACGAGAATCTCCTTGGCACCATCCTCAACCATCTTCTCGATAAGCGAGATTGGAAGTGGATACTGCGAAATCTTAAGTACGCTACGCTCCTCAGCACCCGCTACATTCTCCATGTAGTAGTTGTATGCGATACCTGTAGCGATAACACCCTTCTCTGGGTTTGAACCCTTGCGGTAGAAGTTAAACTTAGACTCTGTAGATGCCTTCAATAGGTCATCCTGCTGAGCAAGGAGCTGAACATAACGACGCTTAGCAAATGCTGGCAACAAGATCCATGTGCGTACATCCTCTGGGCGGTTAATCTCATTCTGCTTGCGTGGGGTCTCAGCAACCTCAACAACAGCGCGAGAGTGCGCCATACGAGTAGTTACACGCATAAGCACTGGGAGCTTCACTGCCTCCGAAAGCTCGAATGCAGCGCGTGTCATCTCGTAAGCCTCCTGCTGGTTAGATGGCTCAAAAATAGGCATCATAGCAAACTTACCATAGAAGCGTGAGTCCTGCTCGTTCTGTGATGAGTGCATAGATGGATCGTCGGCAGCAACAACCACCAAACCACCATTAACACCTGTCATGGCAGAGTTTACGAATGGGTCAGCAGCCACATTCATACCTACATGCTTCATACATACCAAAGCACGCTTACCCATGTATGACATACCGAGCGCACCCTCCATTGCAGTCTTCTCATTTGTAGCCCAACGGCAGAAAATCTTGTCCTGAGCCTCGCCGCGCTTCTCCTCGCGCATCTGAATAAATTCGGTGATTTCAGTCGATGGTGTACCTGGATAGGCGTAAACACCAGACAGACCTGAATCGATAGCGGCCTGTGCAATAGCCTCGTCACCGAGAAGTAGTTTTCTCATATCTTAAATGTTTTAGGTTTGTTCAAAAAACTTTACAATAGCACACCTTATATAAAAGATATACTTTGCATCCTCAAAGTTAAGCAAAATTTCCTATATAACGAAATTATTTGTACTTTATTTATAAAAGTTAAAAAAAAGAGAACTACTTCCAACTGTTTTTCGTATAAAAGTTTGTATTCTTTGAAATTTTTTGTACTTTTGCATCAATTGGAAAAAAGTGAACTTAAAAAATGCCGAAGGTAGATAAGCGAGAAGAGTATCTCAGAAAGCCTGAGTGGCTGAAAATCAGTCTGCGAAGCACATCTGACACTGCCGATGTGGAGCATATCGTGGAGGGGCGTTGCCTCCATACGATATGCACAAGTGGTATGTGTCCCAACAAAGCCGAGTGTTGGAGTCGTCGTACTGCAACATTTATGATTCTTGGCGATATTTGTACTCGCAACTGTCGTTTCTGCGCCACCACCACGGGTCGTCCTCTTCCACCAGATGAGGGTGAACCAGAGAAGGTTGCTGAGAGCGTCAAGCTTATGGGCCTAAAGCATGTTGTAATTACATCGGTAACACGCGACGACCTCCCCGACCATGGTGCTGCAATATGGGCAAGGACTGTCGAGGCTGTACGCCGCGAGAACCCCGAATCAACAATCGAGCTCCTTATTTCTGATATGGATGCCCGCCCTGAACTCATCGACATAGTGCTGGCATCTGGTCCCGACATCGTGGGACACAACATCGAAACCGTTGAGAGACTGACTTCTGAGGTGCGCTCACGCGCCAAGTATCGCACATCGCTTCAGACTTTGAAGCATATTGCTGATAGTGGAGCAGTTGCCAAAAGCGGCTTGATGCTCGGTCTTGGCGAGAGCGAGGAGGAGGTACTTCAAACTTTGCGTGACCTACGCGAGGCAGGAGTATCCATCGTCACTCTTGGTCAATATCTACGACCAACTAAGGAGCACTACCCCGTAAAGGCGTATATCACTCCCGAGAAGTTCGAAGAGTACCGACTCGAGGCTCTCAAGTTAGGTTTCGCATATTGTGCGAGCGCACCACTTGTGCGTTCGTCATACTTGGCGGATGCCGCACTTGAAGCAGTTAGAGAGGTATGCAGAACGAAGTAGAGGTAAGAGATTTACAGACAATGGCATATAGCGAGTGCTGGGACTTACAGCGCACGCTATTCGATGCTTTGTGTCGTAAGAAGCTCGACAAGAGTTTTGCAGAGGGTGATATGCGTGGCACAATTCTATGTGTTGAGCACCCCGCAGTATATACACTCGGTAAGAGTGGCAACTCAGCCAATATGCTTGTTGCCGAGGAGTACCTCAAGAGTCTTGGAGCAGAATTTTTCCATATTGACCGTGGCGGAGACATAACATTCCACGGTCCTGGTCAGCTTGTTTGCTACCCAATTATCGACCTCGACGCAATAGGCATCGGTATTCGCCGTTATATAGATATACTTGAGCAGTCGGTCATAGACCTTGCAGCCGAATATGGCATCGAAGCACACCGCTCAGAGGGAGCATCAGGTGTGTGGGTGACACAGGGCAATCGTCTTGTAAAGCTCTGTGCCATAGGTGTTCGTGCATCGCATGGTGTTACGATGCATGGTCTTGCTATGAATGTATCGACCGACCTAAAATGGTTTGAACTTATCAACCCATGTGGTTTTACGGACAGAGGCGTATGTTCGCTCAGTTCGTTACTCGGACGCGAGGTTAGCATGGAGGAGGTAAAGCCTCAGTTTATCAACCACCTAACGAGAAATTTAAATGTTAAATATAAAAAATAGAAGTTATGCCCATAGAGAAAAGATGGGTTGTCAAGCCACAGGGCGAGCAGGCTACGGTGGAGGCTTTAGCCACCGAGCTCGGCATGTCAAAGGTATTGGCAAACCTATTAGTTCAGAGGGGCATAGACACCAAGGAGAAGGCTCAAAAGTTCTTCTCTCCCGCATTGCGAGACTTGCACGATCCGTTCCTAATGAAGGATATGGAGAGAGCAGTGGAGCGCATCGAGAGGGCAGTGAAGGGTGGCGAAAAGGTAATGATCTACGGCGACTACGATGTCGACGGAACTACTGCCGTGGCGTTAGTTTACAAATTTTTAAGCCAGATAGGACACAAGAATTTGTCGTTCTATATTCCTGACCGATATGTCGATGGTTACGGCATATCAATCCGAAGCATCGACCATGCCGTCCGCAAGGGCGTGACATTGGTCATCGCCTTGGACTGCGGCATCAAAGCCGTGGAGAAGGTGGCCTATGCCAAAGAGCGTGGCGTAGATTTCATCATCTGCGACCACCATTTACCTGCCGAGGAGATTCCTCAGGCAGTGGCTGTATTGGACCCCAAACGCACAGATTGCAACTATCCTTTCGATGAGTTGTCGGGCTGTGGCGTTGGTTTTAAACTCGTCGAGGCGTATGCCAAGCGAAACAACATCCCATTTGCCGATATTGAGCATTTGTTGGACTTGTTGGTCGTGAGCATCGCATCTGACATTGTGCCACTTGTGGACGAGAACCGCATTTTGGCATACTACGGACTTAAGAAGCTAAACTCATCGCCATCGAAGGGTTTGGAGTCGATAATCAAGATATGTGGTCTTGATAGCCACGATATCACCATCGACGACATTGTCTTTAAGATTGGTCCTCGCATCAACGCTGCGGGTCGTATGCGTATGGATGAGGATGATGAGAATGCAGCTCCTTCGGGAGGTCATGCTGCGGTGAGCCTGCTTATCGAGGGTAACGCTAAGGAGGCTGCGAAGTTTGGAGAGGTTATCGACTCCTTCAATCAGGACCGCAAGAGCATCGACCGCAATGTTACTCAGGAGGCACATGACTATGTTGAGTCACATCCTGAACTTAAGGAACTTAAGAGTACTGTCATCTACAATCCGCAATGGATGAAGGGTATCGTGGGTATTGTGGCATCGCGCCTTATTGAGACCTACTACCGCCCTACTGTAGTGCTAACGAAGTCCAACGGCTTTGTTACAGGCTCGGCACGCTCGGTTACAGGCTTTGACCTATATCAGGCAGTGGAGTCTTGCTCTGATTTGTTGGAGAACTTCGGCGGTCATATGTACGCTGCAGGACTTACGATGAAGGAAGAGAATGTCGAAGCATTCACCAAGCGTTTCAATGACTATGTCGAGCAGAACATCGACCCCAACATCCTTGTTCCTCAGGTAGATATAGACAGCGAGTTACGCTTTGCTGATATCACCGACGACTTTAATCGTCAGCTCAACAACTTCCAGCCATTTGGTCCTGGCAACACCTCGCCAGTCTTTGTGAGCTACGGTGCGAGCAACCATGGTGATGCACGCCTTGTGGGTGCAGAGTGCGACCACTTGCGCGTAGATCTTATGCAGAGCGATAGACCACATGTCACCATCCCTGCTATTGCGTTCCAGCAGCCACAGCACTACAAATGGGTACGCTCAGGCAAGCCTATATCTGTGTGCTACCAGATTGTTGATAATCACTATCGCGGCACTGTAACCAAGCAGCTCAGAGTTAAGGATATTAAGCCTGAGAGGGAGTAAGCCTAAGAGGCAGGATATAAGAACATAAACTTCCACATGCACTGTATTGTTTTACAGTGCATGTGGAAGTTTGCATATATTGTCTATAGATGGCATTGTCAATTCATCGGTCAATTCTGTCGTTTCGCGTTTTTTTTGTAAAAATTTTGTGTTGTTTGCCGAAAAATCACTATCTTGCACACGAATATTTTAGATATGAGGTGTGTTGTTTGCTAAGGGTTGTGCCACAAGGTGAACTATGCTCAGTCTAATATTGTGGTAATTAGCTAATTATTAACTTAAAACTTCTTATAGTACTATGAAAAAATTTATGTTTTTGATGGTTGCCCTCTTCGTGGGTGTAAACGCATCAGCACAGATGCTTCCAGATGTTAAGGTAGAGAATCAGGAGGGTAAGACAATCTCTATTCGTGAGGTTGTTGACGGCACCCCAATGATTATCTCATTCTGGTCAACCACCTGCAAGCCATGCATCATGGAGCTCAACGCTATCAACGAGAGCCTCTACGATTGGCAGGAGGAGGTAGATATGAAGGTTGTAGCTGTCTCAGTTGACGATGCTCGTACATTGAGCCGTGCTCGTGCGATGACACAGGGTCAGGGTTGGGACGACTACACATGTGTTTATGATAAGAATCAGGATTTGAAGCGTGCTATGAATGTTAGCCTTACTCCACACACCTTTATCGTTGATGGCAAGGGTAACATCGTTTACTCACACTCTGGCTACACCCCAGGTAGCGAGCAGGAGTTGTTCGAGAAGATTAAGGCGCTCAAATAATTTAACGAGGAACATAGCACAAGGGGTATCGTCACGGCGCATGCCCCTTTGTGCCGAAATATAACCTTTTGAAGATGAAGAAATTTATACTAGTTTTGGGTGCTGCTATCGCAACCATGGTAAGCGTTAGTGAGGCATCTGCACAGATTAAGGTTGGCGAGGGTCAGGTATCTGTGGCCTTGGAGAGCAATAGTTCATACTACGCTAAGGATAAGATATTGGAGGATATTGGTCTCTCTGAGCCACATAAGCGTATTCGTGGTGACTTTGGTTCAAATGACTACCTTAAGGTTGACTACAACAAAGGTCGTTTCTCAGCAGGTGTTCAGGTAGATGCCTATCTTCCAGGTCTTTATGGTTATGATGCATACACCTACCAGCAGAAAGATTCAAAGAATACATCGTTCCTAACGAAGTATATCCAGTGGGAGGATGAGAATTGGGGTGTTCGCGTAGGTGATATTTTTGACCAGTTCGGTAACGGTCTAATCTTCCGTTCATACGAGGATCGCGCTCTTGGCTTCAATAACTCATTGTCGGGTGGTCGTCTTCACTACAACATCAACGGTGTGGCAAGCATCAAGATGTTGGCAGGTAAGCCTCGTTTGTATGATATTCGCACAGATAACTACATCTACGGTGCTGACCTCTCTGTTACGCTCTCTGAGATGATGGGCTGGAACAACGGTATTCTCTCTGTCGAGGGTAGCTATGTAGGTCGTTACGATAGCGACATCAGCGAGTATGATTATAAGGATTATGAGACTGGAGAGACAAAGAACCAGCTCAATGGTCAGCAATCGTTGAATATGGTTTCTGGTCGTTTGAACTTCGAGTATGCAGGTTTCAGCCTCCGCAGTGAGTATGCAACAAAGCTAAACGAGGATTTGCACAACCCATCGAAGCCTATGGCTAAGGGTAATGTTCTCTATTTGGACTTAGGTTACAACTACAAGCGTTTCTCAGCTTCAGCATCGTTCCGTCGTACTGAGAATATGACCACTGCTTTGGATAACAGAATTCCAGCTATCGGTGGTGGTAATATCATGAACTACCTTCCACTTCTAACTCGCCAGCACACATACTCATTGGCGAACCTTAACCCATATCGCGGCTCAAGCGTTCACACAGGTGGTGAGATTGGTGGTCAGGTTGACTTGTACTACTCATTGCGCAACCCTAAGGCTCGTGGTAAGTACTGGAACTTCCATGCTAATTTCTCTATGTTCAACACCCTTGATCACATAGATAGTTACACAGGTGAGCAGCGAGATAGCCGTAATGTATGGGTTGACTTCAACTTTGATGTTGAGCGTCAGTGGAACAAGAAAGTAAAGACAACCTTCTTCTACTCATTCCAGCGCTGGGACGAGGAGATTAACCACTTTGACTCAGCTGAGCCACTTCTATGTGCATCACACATCTTCGTGGGCGATGTAACCTATAAGTTCAACAAGAAGCACTCTATGCGTTTTGAGGCACAATACCTATCATCTGATGATTACGAGGGTGACTGGGTGGCTGCAACCATTGAGTATAACTTCGCTCCTAAGTTCAGCTTCTATGTAAGCGATATGTGGAACTGCGAGGAGATGAAGCCTATGGGTAATTACGGCGGTAACTACTTCTCCCACAATAGCATAGAAGAGCAGAATATAAAGAATAATGCATGGGGTGACACACATCCAAAATGGGAGGATCCTTACAAGCATGAGCTTTTGCACTACTATCAGATTGGTATGAGCTACACACACAATAGCTTGCGTGCTCAGCTCTCATACGGTCGTAACCGCGCAGGTTTCGTATGCTCAGGTGGTGTATGTCGTTTCCAGCCAGCATATACAGGCTTAAACCTTGCTATAACACTATCATTCTAACAGTTGAATAGATAAAAATATGAAAATCACTAAGTTTTTTGCACTAATAGCTGCCGCAGCGACAATGTTTGTTGGTTGCCAGGAGCCTACTGATGATAATGGTCAAGGCGGTGGCGATCCATCTGCTACCAGCGATATCACACTCAGCGCAGCTGAGATGGTAGAGGTGAACACCCCTATCGAGTTTACTATAACCAATAGCGAGGGTGAGGATGTAACTGCCGAGGCAACTATCTACGATAAGAGCCACGACTTTGTGCCTGTATCGAACCCATTTACTCCAACCGAGGATGGTGACTATACATTCTACGCTGTTGTGGGAGACTCTATTTCAAAGGATATCAAGGTAGTTGTTACTCCTGTAGTTCCAACGATACCAGAGGATAGCGATGTTGCTAACACATCATTCGTACACCACATCCTACTTGTTGACCACACAGGTAACACATGTGGCTACTGTCCAGGAATGATGAGAGCTCTTAAGGAGGTAGCGGAGACTGAGGGCTACCATGAGAAGTACTACGAGGCTATGGCACACTCATACGCAAACACAGACCCTGCATACTCTGGTAGTGCAAGTGCTATATCTACATACTTCCGAATAACTGGTTATCCAACGCTCACCTATAACTTCAATACGACTTTAACTTCAGGCCCTACGGCAGATCATATTAAACAGCAGATTGATGCACTTTGGAAGGAGTCTGCAGATGCAGGTGTGGCAGCAGCTACATCCATGGCAACAAAGTCTGTTGTTGTAAATAGCGAGGTAAAGGCTGCTGTTACTGGTGAGTACAGCATCACAGCATGGCTTTTGGAGGATGGCATCGAGGCTAAACAGTCGCAAGGAGATGATTGGATGGATATTCACAACAATGCTATCCGTCAGGCAGCTATCACATCGCCAATTACGGGCTATGAGCTTGGCACTATCGAGGCTGGCAAATGCACCACACGCGTACTTAACCTCAAAATCACAAGCAGCAAGTGGAATCGTGACAATATGAAGGTTATGCTTATCGTTTCAAAGAAGAACGATAAGGGCGTATATGATGTTGCCAATGTTGTGCTATGCCCAATGAATGACACTGTGACTTATAACTATAATAACTAACAAAATCAATAATTAAAACTATTACAGCTATGAAAATGACAAAGTATTTTGCGCTTCTTTGCGCAGTGGCTGGTTTTGCAGCATGTACTCCAGCAGAGACTCCATCTGAGGAGCCAGCACCAGAGGCAAAGGGTAAGCTAACTCTTACTGCCGACAAGACACAGATTGAGATGGGTGAGTCTATCAACTTCACAGTTACAATGAAGGATGAGGAGACTGGTGAAACCACGGATATCACATCTTTAGCAAAGCTATACGATAGCAACTTGGACCCTGTTTCTAATCCATTTACTCCACAGGCTTCAGGTAACTACACAATCAACGCTACCTACGGTGCAGAGTCGTCAAACAATGTTGATATCATGGTAATGGCAACAATGCCAGATTTCCCAACTGATCCACAGCCAGATAACTACGCATTCAACCATCGCGTAGTTCTTACCGACCACACAGGCGTTAACTGCCCATATTGTCCTCAGATGGTTGACACGCTTGAGCAGTTGGCAAAGACTGAGTACCACAACCACTACAATGAGGTTACTTGCCACGGTAACGGTGGAAATCTAACAGCTGGTGACCCTGCTAATTCACAGGCTGCTGAGTACTTGGGACAGTTCCATTCTAGCGCATTAGGAAGCTTCGGTATGCCAACAGTAATTGTTAACTTCTACAAAGCAAAGGTTGTGAACTCTGCTGCAGCTTTGAACAACTTGAAGTCTGCAATAGATTCAGCTATTAAGAAGGATGGTGCAGAAGTAGGTATCTCAATGGCTGTTGCTGGTGATAAATCTAATGTGTACTGCGCAGCACAGATCAAGTCTGCTGAGACTAAGGAGTATAAGGTTGTTGCATGGTTGCTTGAGAGCGGCATCTATAGCGCTAACCAGGCTGGTGCATCTAAGGATAGCCACCGTATCTACAACTACGCTATTCGTAACATCTCTGGCGAGTTCTCACGCGCAAACGTATCAGGTGAGTCTGTAGGTGTTATCGAAGACGGCGAGACTAAGGAGTTCGCAGTTAGCATTCCTATCACAAGCACAAAGTGGAAGCCAGAGAACATGGGTGTTCTTGTAATCGTATCTGCTAAGGATGCTCAGGGTCGTTGGGAGGTTGCTAACTCTGCATACTGCTCTGTTAATGAAGGTGTTAAGCCATTTGAGTATATTGCTGAGTAATCAAATTTCCAGAATATTTCTAAGGGGAGGGGCTGACTAAAAAGTAACTTAGCCAGCCCCATAACCTAAGAGAGTGAATAAAAAGATGTAGTTTTAGGCTTGCGAAGCCCGAAAAAGCGGAGTTTACTTTGCGTAAATGAGCATTTTGAGGGCAAGCGTAACGACAAAATACACTTCTTATTCACTCTCTTTTCTTTTTGCATCATAAAAAAATAGTGTAAATTTGTTTCCTGAACGAAACACAGCAACAATGAAGGTATATAAGTTTGGTGGTGCATCGGTTAAGGATGCAGCGGGAGTGAGAAATCTCCTCGATATAGTGAAGGATGAGCATAACCTCTTCATCATCGTATCTGCTATGGGCAAGACAACAAATGCCCTCGAAGGGGTATTTGAGGCTATGCAGCAGCATAACCAGAGCCTTGCGCTGGAGCGCATAGAGAGCTGCTACAACTATCACCGAGGCATCATTGACGAACTTATGGGTGCAGATATAACCATACAACAGGTGGATATACTCTTCCAGCAACTACGCAACACCGTGCGCAACACACTATACCGACCATCCGACGCAGAGCTATGGTACGACACTATTGTTGCCTATGGCGAGTTAGTGTCAACAACCATAATATCGAACTACCTCAATGGTCACGGCGTGGAGAACTGCTGGGTGGATATGAGACGCGCCTTCCTCACCGAGCAGCGACACAAGGATGCAAATGTCAACCTCGATGCCACTGCCGTGCGCCTAAAGCGCGAAATCGAGGATAAGGGCGTTACGGTATTCGTAGGACAAGGGTTTATAGGCGGTGCTCCAGATGGCACTACAACAACACTCGGTCGTGAGGGCTCGGACTACTCGGCTGCCATAGTGGCTAATGTACTCGATGCAGACTCTATGAGCGTATGGAAGGATGTGGATGGCATACTCAATGCCGACCCCAAGGTCTTTCCCGATGCCAAAAAGATTGAGCAACTCAACTACATGGATACAATAGAGATGGCCTATAGCGGTGCACAGATTATCCACCCTAAGACCATCAAGCCATTGCAGCAGAAGAACATACCTCTATATGTACGACCATTTGGAGATAAGCACGCCAAAGGCTCTGTGATTACAGGCGATGTTGAGCGCATCTTCGAGCCTATAATGATACAGAAGAGCAATCAGGTACTTCTAAAGCTCCACTCGCGCGACCTATCGTTTGTCCTTGAGGAGAAGTTTGCCAAGGTATTCACAACATTCGAGAGCCACCGCATACGCACAAACCTCGTACATAACTCGGCAGTGAACCTCTACATGGCTGTTGACACATCATGGCACATCGACGATGCTATCTCGGAACTTAATGCCGAAGGCTTCGATGTGGAGAAAATCGAGGATGTGGAGCTTGTAACGATACGCTACTACAACGATGAGCTATATCGCAAGTATGCCTTCGATGAGCGCATAATAATCAAGCAGACAACACCACACTCACTGAGATTTATCAGGCATAAATAGAGATAATTGCATACAAAGAGAGCGGGAGCAACCAAGTGTTGTTCCCGCTCTCTATATCTTTAATCCCTATCGCTGGAAGTGACGCTCGCGCTCCATCCTCTTTAGTTTACGCATCTGGAAGAAGAGTAACACCCCTGCAACAAGCACAGAGGCAGCATCTGCCAATGGCATAGATACCCAAGCACCCATAGCTCCATACTTAGGGCTTAGAATAAGCAACAACGGCAAAAGGAAAAGTAACTGTCGCGTAGTTGAGAGGAACATCGCCAAAGGCGCACGACCAATATACTGGAAGAAACCTCCGGCAACAATCTGGAAACCAACCAATGGGAAGACCGTCATAGCGATGCCCAAGCCCTGAGCTACAACCTCAACCATGGCATAATCGGCAGCACCATTACTTGTATCAACAAAAGCTGCTGCAACCTGATGTGGGAAGAAGAATCCAATCATAAAGGCTACTGTCGTTACGCACGATGCACAGATAATAGTGTACTTAAGCGCCTTGATGACACGACCATACTGCTTAGCTCCGTAGTTATAACCCACAATAGGCTGCATACCCTGATTAAAGCCATTGGCAACCATGATAAAGAGCAATATCACGCGGTTCATAATACCATAAGCACCAACATATACATCGCCCACGCTACCATCAAATGCCGACGCAGAGATAACATCGTATGCTCCCGTGCCACCATACTTAAGCAGCGCCGTATTCATAAAACGAGTAACAAGCGAAGCACAAGTATTAAGCAGGAAGGGTGCCATACCTATGGATATGATATTATAGACGATGCTTCGCTTGAAGTGGAAGCTACGGCGCTTGAAGCGTATAAAGCTACTCTCCGAGGTGTAGTGCTTCAAAAGCACAGCAAGCGACACCGACTGCGCAATGACAGTGGCGATAGCCGAACCCTCGATACCCCAGCCGAAACCGAAGATAAAGAGTGGGTTCAATATTGAGCATAACGCAATGGATAGCAACATGATGAACATCGCCTTGCGAGGATAGCCCGAAGCACGCAACTGCTCATTTAGGCCCAAGTACAAGTGGGTGATGATGTTACCAAACATGATAATACGCATAAACCTACGCGCATAGTCCAATGTCTCGGCACTCGCCTCACCACCTGAGAAGAACAATAGTATCGGGTCGAGGAAGAAAAGAAAGACAAGCATGATGCCTACACCAAGCACCAAGTTCAAAAGCACAGCATTACCAAGTATATCCTCTGCGGCACGCTTATTACCCTCTCCCAGACGAATGGATATGCGCGATGCAGCACCCACGCCTACCATCGCGCCGAATGCCGAGGCGATATTCATAATAGGTAGCGTTACCGCCATACCCGATATGGCAGCACCACCTACACCATGGCCTATAAAGATACTGTCGATGATGTGATACAACGATGACGATGCCATCGCGATAATTGCAGGTATGGAGTACTTCGCAAGAAGTTTGCCTATCGAGTCCGTACCCAATGATATTGTGTTGTTTGCTGTTGATGCCATCTTATAGGCTATTCTAAAAAATTAAAGTGCAAAAGTAGTCATTCTATCGGTATGTCGCTACGGCAACTACCACATTTTCACCATGGTGCGACAATTTCACTATTGCCTGCTCCATATTGACCACTCTGCCATATATAATCATTCTCTGACTATCAAACTCCTCAATAAGGAGTTCCTCCCTAAGCTCCAAGCCTCGCCTACCGCAGAGCTTATATATCGCCTCCTTGGCACACCAAGCATAGCACGCCCAGTTGTTATCATCGCTGAGTGCCAGCTCCTTAGCATTCATATATCGCTCCTTGGCTCTGTCGAAGTCCCTCGTAAGATACTCTATATCGACACCCACAGGCTCATCTGCAATAGCCACAGCGACGCTATCACCGCCATGTGCAACACTGATATATCGCCCCTCAACATCTACTTGTGGCGCTCCGACATCGTTATAATCTATATGCGTCTTAGCTCCAAGCTCACGGCGAACAATACGACGCCATGCAAGATGCTCCCTACGACGCTTCTCATTCTGAAAGCGCATTGCCGAGGCAACATCCTCAGCTGCTATAAGCATATCACAACAGAGATATACCGCAGGCAGCGGCTCTACATAGAGATTAACCATCTACCTCAACCTTGATTTTATCTATACGACGACCATCCATCGTTGCGATGAAGAACTTAACACCATGTGACTGTAGCTCATCACCGCGGCGAGGTAAGTCACGCTTAAGCTCCATCATAAGACCCGCAAGAGTCTCCGCATGACCTTCAACATCGGCAAACGCCTCATCGTCATAGCCTATAGCACGCTCAAACTCGCCAATGTGAATCTTGGCATCAAAGATATATGTTCGCTCGCCTATCTTCTCATAGAGTTTATCCTCATCCTCATCGCTCTCATCGGTAATCTCACCCACAACCTCCTCAAGGATATCCTCCAACGAGATAAGACCCTGTGTAGCACCATACTCATCCACAACAATAGCGATATGTATCTTCTTCTTCTGGAACTTCTTAAGAAGGTCATCAATCATCATATGCTCATGGACGAAGTAGGGTTGGCGCAGTAGCTTCTGCCACTCGAAATCCGAGGGTTCACCAATATATGGTAACAAATCCTTCACATAGAGCACACCTCGAACATCATCCAAATCATCACCATAGACAGGGATACGCGAATAGCCCGTCTCAACGATTATTTTACGCACCTCATCGTAGGATGTATCATACTCCAAGCCTGTGATATCTACGCGCGAGTGCATAATTTCAACAACCTCAGTCTGACCAAACGCCACAATACCTGAGAGCATCTTCTGCTCCTCTTCCGAGCCTGTCTCAGCAAGATCAACAGCATCCGCAAGTTCCTCAATAGATATCTCAGCATTACGCGTAGCAAGGCGACTAACCTTACTTGATGTACGCATAAGAATAAACGCCAGAGGATAGACCAACCAACGCAAGAACTTCAACGGCATAGATATGAGTCGGCTGAACTTAACAGGGTTGGACTGCGACATAACCTTAGGCATTATCTCTCCAAAGAGTAACAACAAGAAGGTAATGACAATGGTGTTGAAGACAAACTCCCACACACCACTAAAGATGAATATCTCGCCAACAAGTTGTGTAACAACAATTACCAAGCAGATGTTAACCATGTTGTTGGTCACAAGTATTGTTGCCAACAACCTATCTGGGTTATCCAAAAGCTCAAGCACACGCTTCGAAGATATATCACTACTCGACTCCAACTCATCTATTTCTGTACGACTGAGCGAGAAGAAGGCTACCTCCGAGCCTGATGCCATAGCCGAGAGAGCAAGTAGCACGAGTGCCACAACGCCAAATAGCACGACACTCGCAATATCTATACTCTCCTTTATAATAATTGCATCCATCACCAAACGATAAGGTTATTAGAACAATGAGCCATCGTTAGATGTATGCACACCCTCCTCCTGAGGAGTCTGAGGTGCAGGCTGGAATATCGTTGTTGGCACCTGCTCATTCTCATCCTCGAAGCTCGCACCATGGCGCACATAGGCAGGCTTCAAGATTTGCTGATCGATGCTCTTGTAACGATCACGCTGTGGGCTAAGTGTCTTAGGCTCCACAGGAGGTGTAACCTTTATACGCTCACGCTCTGGTTTCTGAGGCTCTGGCTCCTTCTGAGGCTCTGGCTCAAAGGGATCAATCTCCACATACTTAGTCTTGATATTGAGCTTATCGCCATCCTCAAAGCGTGTAGCCACCACAACCAACTCCAACTCATCATCCTCCAAGCTACTCTTTTCGCTTGCACCCCAGATAATATCTGCCTGATGGATGATACCATCTTCGTCCGTGTAGCTCGCGCTCTTCTGTATATACTCCATGGCGATGGTAACATCGTCCTGAGTAAGATTATTAAGGTCGTTTACTGCAAAGCTAAGCAATATCTCCTTTGCGCCAACGATATGGTTATCATCCAAGAGCGACGACTCCAAAGCCCTCTCTGCAGCATCCAAGGCGCGATTCTCTCCCGAGCCCTTAACCACAGACATGTGAGCACGACCGCTGTTACGCATAACCTTGTTGACATCGGCAAAGTCAACACGCACCAACGCAAACTCCACAGTGATAAGCTCCGCAATACCCTTCGTTGCCATACCAAGGACATCATCCGCCTTACCAAAGGCATCCTTTAGTGGTAGCTTACCATACATCGAGCGAACACGCTCATTGTCGATAACAAGCAACGAATCGACCCATGGATTAAGCTCATTAAGACCACTCACAGCATTCTGATAACGGCTTGGACCCTCCATGCGCAGAGGCATGGTGACAACTGCAACCGTAAGGATACCAAGGTCGTGAGCAATCTTTGCGATTACAGGCGATGCTCCTGTACCTGTACCACCACCCATACCTGCAGCGATGAATAACATCTTAACCTTTGAGGTCTCCAGGAGACTTCTGAGCTGCTCCTCGGTCTCTATGGCATACTTACGACCCTTGGCTGGATCGTTACCAGCACCAAGACCTGGACCCATCTGTATTTTATTATGTACAAGACAGTTGTTCAACGCCTGAGCATCCGTATTACAAACTACAAAGTTTACACCTGCAATACCCAACTCCTGCATGTGGTTCACAGCATTACCACCAGCACCACCCACACCAATAACCATGATGTTTGACTGGTAGTCTATCTCCAAGTTCGAGAGCTTGCCATCCGAAACCGAGATGACAAAATCCTCAACACCCATCTTCTTATCTATATCTGTCATAATTTTTATACTTCTTAGAATGTGTACTCATCGTCCTTACCTGCAAATATCTCAGCGAACTTATTTATCCACTTAGTGACCGTACCCTCCTTGGTCTTTCCCGTAGGCACATCTATAACCTCGCTATCCTCGGTAATCTCAGGCTCTACAGTACCGAGCGTACCTGTCACCACCTCTGTCTCCTCCTGCTTTGGTGCTGGCTGAGGCTTTGGTGCGACAGGGGCTTTTGGAGCTGACACGCCACCCTCCTGCGCGAAGCTACTCTCCTCGACATTGCGACGATATGCATCACCAAATGTGGTTTGTTGTGGCTGATGAAGTTGTTGTGGCTGCTGCTGTGGTGCAGGACTCTGAGGACGCACCGCCACGGCACACATACCTCGCTTAGCGCCATACAACAACAAAGAGGCTATGGTAGCGTAGGCACGCGTGGTGATATGTTCACCCATACTCTCAGTAAAGCCATACTCAGGATATACCGAGCGTGCCTCCTCAACCTTAAGCTCACGGGCAAAGAGTGTCTCGATATTCTGCATCTCGGCACCACCACCCGTTAGCAACACAGTTGGGGCAAAGCGGCTGCCACAGCCCGCCTCCTTAATCTCGCGGCGTACCCACTCGGCAATCTCCACAAGGCGCTCCTCGATAATCTTAGCGAGGTTCTTACGACGGATGCTCTTCACTGTACCCTTACGAGCATGTGGGAACGAAATCTTATCATCCGTAGCCAACTCATGCACCGCCGAACCATAGTTAACCTTTAGGGTCTCAACATAGCTATTAGGGATGCCGTAGGCACGGATATCGTTGTTGATAACACCAACACCCACAGGTATTGAGGCGAAGTAGCGCACCTTACCACTCTGCACCACGGTGACATCCGTAAGACCGCCACCGAGGTTGATAATAACTGCGCCATCCTCCATATCATCCACCGTAGCAACGCCAAGATGCGAGATAAAGGCATTAGGCACAAACTCCTTGATGCTAATATCCTGCTTATTGAGACATATACGCAATCGCTCGCGCATCTGTCTATCTGAAAGCACAAAGTTATAGGTCGCAGACAACACATAGCCATACTCGCCAATAGGCTCCTTAACAATCTTCTCATCGACCTTATAGCTAAGTGGCTCCTTGGTGATAATCTCCTCACGGTCATCAGGAAGGTTGACGCTCTGCATTCTGCGGTCAAGCTCCTCGATATCGCGCTCCGAGATTTGGCTACATCCACTACCATTATCATCGCGAACATAGACATGGTCCACAACCTGCTCACAACGGATATAATCGCCCGAGATACCTACATAGGCCTCCGTAATCTTCAAGCCAAGCTTCTCCTCGAGGCGCTCCTTGGCTGTGCGTACTGCACGACCTACAGTTTCGCTATTATCCACCCTACCTGCAGTAATACCTGCCACAGGCTCTCGGGTGATACCCATAATATCAACACGGCCATCATCCTCGACAGCACCTACGGCTATCACGACATTTGTCGAGCCTACATCTATTGCTACAATCTGCTTACCTTTCATCGTTATATCTTTTTTATCTATCTACATACCACTTGACCATCATAGCGCAGACTTATCCTACTATATCTATCCCAGCCTATACGGCTAAGACCCTTATCGTAGAATCTTCGGAGAGTCGCAAACTTCTCCTCCAACTTCTCTGCCCTACCGAGGTCTATTGTAAAATCTCCAGAGCGAGGCACAACGGCAAGTTGCAACGATGTACCCTTGCCACCTGTAGCCACAATCTGCACAACCTCTTCGTAAAGAAAAGCATCTTCGGTAATTTGGCATATCATTGCTACCATAGCACCGAACTCCTCTGCCTCACGAATGAGGTTATTCTTGAGCGCAAGAGCCTCATCTTGTGCTCGCGCTATAGCCTCAATATCATTATCTATAGAGCGTTGCTGGATGCTATGCTCCTTCACAGCCTCACTATAACGCTCCTTATACGCCTTGACAAGTATCTCATGCTTCTCCTTAGAGTCGAAGATACTCCTCTTAGGGGCTGAACGCCTCACCTCCCTGAGCGCTTTATTGTTCTCTATATGGCGTTTGAAGTGTGGTAGCTTTGCCTCCTCCAACTCTGCAATAAGTCGCTCTATGGAGGCTACAGAGTCACGCACGACACTCTCCAAATCACCTGTAAAGCGGGTATCGAAGAGTGGTTTGTAGTCTCCCGTAACAACTTTTACATGGGCTGGAAGACACCCCGTAGCTGGGAGCACATAACCATCCGCCGTTAGGTACATATCGTATCCCGACATACGCAAACGAGCTATAGGCTCTCGCTGCTCTATCTCCACACTAACACCTCCGTCATACTCCACATATACATTTGCCTCAGCTACGGCACTATGCTCAGCTACGATACGCTCAATGGCTGCAATATCAACCTTCGAGAGTTGAGCTCCCTCAGGATGTACACCCTGCTCCTTAAGCCACATATCGACACTCTCTGGCGCAATTAGAGGATTGTACTCGCCTCCCATAAGTTCGATATCGGTGCTACTCACTATGCTACTCGCCCTATGTCTCTTAGATAGCATACTCGCCCACACCACAGCAGCTATAATCAGCGACCATAGTACCAAGTGTAGTAGATATTTTGCTATCCTCCTCAACATCCTCTACTTAGTTAGTTTATCTGTTAACACCTGCGCAACCTTAGCACATATAACATCAATATTACCCGCACCGAAGGTCACCGTAACATCCGTACTCTCGGTTTTCAGATACTCTGCAACACTATCTCGCTCCACAAGCTCCCACTCCGCGCTTATATCCTTACCTATAAGCTCCGAGTTAACACCCTCGATAGGTAGCTCTCGCGCTGGATAGATAGGGACCATAACAACTTTATCCGCCATCGAAAGCACCTCGGCAAACTCCGTAGCGAAGTCACGGGTGCGTGTATAGAGGTGTGGCTGGAACACTGCAACAAGCCTACGACCAGGGAAGATGCCACGCAACGAGGTTATCGTAGCACGCAACTCCTCAGGATGGTGGGCATAGTCGTCAATATATACCTGCTCGGGGGTATTGAGATAGACCTCCATGCGGCGCTTAACACCCTCAAAACCTCGCAACGCCTCGCGTATCTTATCATAGTCGAGGCTCTTACCCTCGATCTTCGCAGCACACCACAACATAGCCACGGCAGCAATCGAGTTCTCGATATGCACCTTACCCAAGATACCGAGCGTACAACCATCGATACGACCATCGGGCATAACGATATCGTAGCGATAGTAACCACCCTCCAAGAGCTCGATATTCTCGGCATGGAAATCACCACCCTCATCGCATGAATAGTGGTACAACGCTCGCTCCGAGGTGTCGAACTTGAGGCTCACACCCTGCTTAAGCACCAATGCACCACCACGCTTAATCTGCGAGGCGAACTCCGCAAAGGCCTCAACCATAGCCTCAGGCGTACCGTAGATATCGAGGTGGTCGGCATCCGTAGCTGTGATTACTGCAACATCAGGATAGAGACGCAAGAAGGAGCGGTCATACTCATCTGCCTCGACAACCAATCTGCGACCCTCGCCCAAGAGAAGGTTAGAGCCAAAGTTACGCGATATGCCGCCAAGAAAGGCGCTACCCTCGCCCTGAGCAGCATGGTTGAGCCACGCCGCAAGCGTAGAGGTTGTGGTCTTGCCGTGCGTACCCGCAACAGCCATAACGCACTTACCCTCGCTCAACACTCCAAGCATCTGCGAGCGCTTCTCGATACGGAAGCCCTGCTCCCTGAGCCACGCCCACTCCTTATGGTCGGCAGGTATAGCGGGGGTCAACACAACCAAAGTGCGGCTTGCATCACGCATATACTCGGGTATAAGCTCCACATCATCCTCATAGTGTACCTCAGCACCCTCGCTCTCCAACGCCCTTGTAAGAGGTGTGGCAGTCAGGTCGTAGCCCGCAACACGATAACCCTCATGTAGAAAATAACGCGCCAAGGCACTCATACCAATACCACCAATGCCGAGGAAGTATATATTCTCAAACTCTCGCTTTGTCATTATAGACTCTTTTTTAGCTCCGTTTCTATCACCTTAACCACTCTATCCGCAGCATCCGCGATTGCCAGCTTAGCGATATTTGCTGATAGCCTCTCAAGACGCTCACCATCCATAGCCAACGCCACAGCCTCCTGCATACCTCGCGCCACAGCCTCACTATCTCGAACAATCTCAGCTGCACCCCTCTCCACCAACGCCATAGCATTCTTGGTCTGGTGATCCTCAGCAACATTTGGCGATGGGACAAAGATCGTAGGCTTAGCCACAAGGCATAGCTCCGACACGGTGCAGGCGCCACTGCGCGAGAGTACCACATCGGCTGCCGAGTAGGCATAGTCCATGCGCTCTATAAAGGCGCCCTGCCAGATATTCTTCGTAGGGTGCGCCTCCAAGAACTCGCGCATCTCACGCTCGTAGAACTTTCCCGTCTGCCATATCACCTGCACAGGGGCAACACCATCGAGGCTCTTAATCCACGCCTTCATCATCTCGTTTAGCGTACGAGTGCCGAGTGAGCCACCCACAACCAACACCACAGGCATCTGGTCATTAAAGCCGTAGTAGCCTAACGCCTCACTACGCATGGTGTTATCTGCCGTAAAGCGACCACGCAGCGGATTACCCGTCATCACTATGCGCTCCTTAGGGAAGAAACGCTCCATCTTGTCGTACGCCACGCATATCTGCTTAGCACGCTTCGATAGGAGCTTATTGGTGAGTCCTGCGTAGGAGTTCTGCTCCTGGATAATCGTAGGCACACCCAAACGCTGAGCTGCCCACAACACAGGTGCTGAGGCATAGCCACCAAAGCCCACAACTATATCGGCACCAAACTCCTTGATGATGCGCTTAGCACGGCGCACACTCGCCATAACCTTAAAGGGCAGAGCAAAGTTTTGAAGCGTCAAGCGGCGCTGCAAGCCCGCAACAGGGAGTCCCTCGATGCGGTAGCCCAAGGCGGGGACCTTCTCCATCTCCATCTTACCCTCTGCACCCACAAAGAGTATCTCCACTTCACTGCCAAACCTGCGCTTCAGAGCCTCTGCAACAGAGACCGCAGGGTATATATGTCCACCGGTACCTCCGCCCGACAAAATCACTCGTATCATCTCCTATATTTTTCGTATCGTCACACGCCCCTATCACCACACAACACACTGAGTCACAACATATTAACACTCAACACATTCTAACAAGGGGATATGAGCGCAATTTCACACTACAAAATTATACATTCCCATCTAATTTTACAAATGTAGTAACTCTCTTTTTTTGATTTTTTTTGATATGCAAAGACGCGAGTTTAGTTCGCTGAAATGAAATTTTTACTGATATTTTATATCTTGCAAAAAAATAGCTAACTTTGCCCCAAATTATAATACTAACACGATGAAGAGATTTACTACTTTACTATGCGCCATTGTGGTTGCTATCATGGCAATGGGCTGCGCAGCTAAGGACAAAGCATCTGATAACAAGAGCTTTATAACCGTTGAGAATGGTCAGTTTATGCGTAACGGCGAGCCTTACTACTTTGTGGGTACAAACTTCTGGTATGGCGCAATCCTCGGTTCTGAGGGCGAGGGTGGCAACCGTGAGCGTCTTGGCAAGGAGCTTGACTTCATGAAGGCTAACGGCATCGACAACCTCCGTATCTTGGTAGGTGGCGAGGGCGAGAATGGTCTGCTTGGTAAGATTGAGCCTAACCTACAGCCTGAGCCAGGCGTATATAACGATGAGGTGTTGGCGGGTCTTGACTACCTCATGATGGAGCTTGGTAAGCGCGATATGACCGCCGTGCTATACTTCAACAACGCTTGGGAGTGGAGTGGTGGCTACACGCAGTATGTGGCATGGGCGAACAACACCCCTGTGCTTGTACCACGCGTGGATGGCTGGTTCTCATATAACACCTTCGCGGGCGAGTTCGTGCGTAATGAGCGTGCTAAGCAGATATTCTATGACCATGTTAAGTATATCGTGTCACGCACAAACCGCTACACAGGCATCAAGTATATTGATGACCCTGCAATCTTCTCATGGCAGATATCTAACGAGCCTCGCGCCTTCAGCAGCAAGGAGGTAAGCAACAAGGAGGCCTTCGCGGAGTGGCTTGCAACATCGGCAAAGCTTATCCGCTCGCTCGACCCTAACCACATGATCTCCACAGGCTCGGAGGGTTACTACGGCTGTGAGTGGGATATGGAGTTGTGTGAGAAGATACACGCCATAGACGAGATTTCGTATATCAACTGCCATGTATGGCCATACAACTGGCGCTGGATGCGTGGTGACGCTATGCGCGAAGATTTGCAGCAGTCGTGCGAAAATACCGAGGAGTATATCAATATGCACTTGGAGCTTGGTCGTAAGATTATGAAGCCTGTTGTTGTCGAGGAGTTTGGTATGCCACGCGATGATATGGATTTCCGCAAGGGCTCGCCTGTAGTGTGCCGCGACTTGTACTACACCTTTGTCTTTGACCTTATCGTCAAGGCTCGCCAGGCAAACGATGTCTTTGCGGGCTGTAACTTCTGGAGCTGGGGCGGCTATGCACAGACCAACCCTGACGACCATGAGTACTGGGCTAAGGGTGACGACTACACCGGTGACCCTGCACAGGAGCAGCAGGGCCTAAACTCAATCTTCGTAGAGGATGAATCGACAATGCACATTATCCGCGAGACCAACAAGGCGCTGGGCAATTTGTAATTAGTAATTAGTAAAGAATTAAAAGTCTGCGAGTTATCTGAATTAGAGACGAGAGAGACCAGAGGGACGAGAGGGACGAGAGCGAGGATGGGCATCAGAGGTCGTGCGTTAGATGTGCGGTGTGCGTGCCTTGCGCGTGCTGATTGTCCGAGACTTCTCTTTCGTCTCTTTCGTCTTTTTTGTCTCTTGTTATTTTGAGACGAGAGAGACCAGAGAGACGATAGGGACGGGAGCGAGGTCGGGTATCAGAGGTCGTGCGGTTGTCCGCGTTGATGCTGCCGTGCGTTGTCCGAGACTTCGCTGTCGTCTCTTTCGTCTCTTTCGTCTCTCTGGTCTCTTGTTTTTTTGGGACGATAGGGACAAGAGAGACGATAGGGACAAGAGCGAGGTCGGGTATCAGCGTTGATGCTGCCGAGCGCTATTAGGCTGGGCGGCAGATAACCACTAATCACAACATCAATCAGCACCACGACCCAATTTCTTGTCAGAAGGGGTTAGATGTGGCCTCGATAAAGAGAAAGCCCGGATGGGACATACTTGATGTATTTCCCATTCGGGCTTTGGATTGAGAGGTCGCAGATGACCCCTTATCACAAGAAATTATAGCATAGCCTTAACCTCTGCCGCCACAGTCTTGCCATTGTAGCCAAACTTCTCATTGAGCACCTTGAATGGTGCTGAGTAGCCGAAGTGGTCGAAGGCGTGGATAAAGCCGTTCTCGCCTACAAGACCACGGAGGTTTACTGAGAGACCTGAGGTCATACCGTAGCGTGGTAGGTTACCGAGAACCTCTGCCTGGTACTCCTTAGGCTGGTCGCGGAAGAGACCCTCAGAAGGTATTGATACAACGCGTGTTGCGATGCCCTCAGCAGCAAGGATTTCAGCACCCTCAACGAGTGTAGATACCTCAGAACCTGTAGCGATAAGGGTTACCTTTGCATCCTTATTCTCGATGACTACATAGCCACCACGCTCAGCCTTCATAGCCTCTACGCGGCGTGACTCGCCACCCATAGCTGGCAACGACTTGATATTCTGACGAGAGAGGATAAGTGCCACAGGGCGGCTCTCCTCCATAGCCATCTTCCATGCTGCAACGGTCTCCTCAGCATCTGCAGGGCGGAGAACAAGCATTGAGCGCTTGCCTGAGTGGTTGTGGAGGTGCTCCATAAGGCGAATCTGTGCCTCATGCTCTACAGGCTCGTGGGTAGGACCATCCTCGCCTACACGGAATGAGTCGTGTGTCCAGATATAAACAACCTTCTTCTCCATAAGTGCTGATAGACGCACTGCAGGCTTCATATAGTCTGAGAATACGAAGAATGTACCGCACGCAGGGATGATACCGCCATGGAGTGCCATACCGTTCATCACGCATGCCATAGTGAGCTCAGCAACACCTGCCTGGAAGAACTGACCTGTGAAGTCGCCCTTAGTGAATGCCTTAGTCTTCTTTAGGAAGCCGTCGGTCTTATCTGAGTTAGAAAGGTCGGCAGATGATACAACCATATTCTCTACATGCTCCGCGAAGTAGCCGAGCATAGCTGCTGATGCTGAACGCGTTGCATCGTCTGGCTTGATGTTGATAGCCGAGTAGTCAATCTCTGGGAGCTTACCTGAGTAGAAGCGGTCCATCTTCTCTGCAAGTGCAGGGTTAGCCTTGCGCCACTCCGCCTCTGTAGCCTGCATATCCTTAGCCCATGCACGCAACTCCTCGCGACGCTGTGCGTATATCTCCTTAGACTCCTCAAACACTGCAAATGGCTCCTCAGGGTTACCGCCAAGGTTCTTGATTGTAGCAGCGATATCGGCACCCGCAGCTGTAAGTGGCTGACCGTGTGTAGATACCATATTCTCGAATGATGAGCCGTCAGCCTTGCGAGCACCGTAACCCATGATGGTCTTACCGATGATAAGCGTTGGACGCTCAGTCTCAGCGTTTGCAGCCTTCAAGGCAGCACGAATCTCGTCGATAGACTGACCATTTACGGTGATTACATTCCAGTTCCAAGCCTTGTACTTTAGCTCGATATCCTCGGTGTCAACCTCGTCACACTTTGTCGATAGCTGAACATTGTTCGAGTCGTAGTACATGATAAGGTTTGCAAGACCGAGGTGACCAGCTACACGACCTACGCCCTGAGAGATCTCCTCCTGAATAGCACCGTCAGAGATAAAGGCGTATGTCTTATGCGCCATCCACTCGCCGAAGCGAGCAACCATGAAACGCTCAGCGATAGCAGCACCAAGAGCCATAGCATGACCCTGACCAAGAGGGCCTGAGGTGTTCTCCACGCCACGCATAACATCTACCTCTGGGTGACCAGGTGTCACGCTGCCCCACTGACGCAACGACTGCAAGTCCTCAGTCGAGTAGTTACCAGCCAACGAGAGCACTGCATAGAGCATAGGCGACATGTGACCTGGGTCGAGGAACATACGGTCGCGGTGTGGGTATGCCATGTTATCAGGGTCGTAGCGCAAGAACTCTGTGTAGAGCACATTGATGAAATCTGCACCGCCCATAGCACCACCAGGGTGACCAGACTTAGCCTTCTCAACCATTGAAGCAGCCAAGATACGGATGTTATCCGCTGCACGCTGAAGCTTGTTGTTTTCCATAGAAAAAGGGATTTTTATGTTGTAAATTTATGCTTAATTCCACAAGTTTTTATACAATCATACAAAGGTAGCAAAACTTTCTTAATATTGACCTCTTTTGCAAGAAAAATATTTTACTCATGACGGCTCTGGAGTTTTGCGCAGTCGGTGGGTAGTTATGGGTAGAGTGGGTAGGATGGGTAGTGTGGGTAAGCGCGGACAACATTTATCTGCATGGCAGTGCAAAACGCTCGGCAGCGACAACGCTGATGCCCGACCTCGCTCCTGTCCCACTTGTCTCTCTTGTCTCTCTTGTCCCTCTCGTCCCAAAATAACAAGAGACCCGAGAGACGAAAAAGACGAAAGAGACGAAAGAGAAGTCGCGGACATCATTTAACCGCATGGCAGTGCAAAACGCTCGGCAGCGACAACGCTGATGCCCGACCTCGCTCCTGTCCCTCTTGTCTCTCTTGTCCCTCTCGTCCCAAAATAACAAGAGACGAAAGAGACCTAAGGGACGAAAGAGACGACAGCGAAGTCGCGGACATCATTTAACCGCATGGCAGTGCAAAACGCTCGGCAGCGACAACGCTGATGCCCGACCTCGCTCCTGTCCCTCTTGTCTCTCTTGTCCCTCTCGTC
>JAZRRF010000014.1:0-3410 GCA_045650465.1 Alistipes sp. | reverse complement strand
CCTTAACCTCACCGAGCCATGCACCTGCCGATACCTTATCACCAGCCTTTGCAAGTGGAGTAAATGCCCACTTAGCATCGAAATCGATTGGATCTGTAATAGAACCACGGTTGATGAACAAACCATCCATCTTCTCCAAATCGTTCTGAAGACCGTCATAGTTACGCGACAAAAGACCTGGCGCCAAGGTAGCCTCAAGCATGTGACCCTCGAACTCCACCTTATCACCAATCTTCAAACCACGCGTACTATCGTAAACCTGTACATAGGCCTCATCACCTACGACCTTGATGACCTCAGCCATCATGCGGACATCGCCGCAGTACACATGGCATATCTCATTCTGACCAACGGGACCGTCAACCTTAGCGATCACGATGTTCGAGATAATACCGTTTACTCGTCCTAATGTTTTCATTCGTATATTTATTTTATTGTTTATTCACAAGCTCCTTAGCGTCAAGTTCCTTAATCAATCTATTAAGCATCTGACGACCCACCTCTGGAGAGAGAAGTGCCCAGCGTGCAACGATATTGACCTTGACAAGATATGAGAGGATATAGTTGATATTGAAGAAGTCAAAAACGGCAATCTCTTCTGCCTCCGACCAGCGAATAGCATCAATCTTGCGCTCCTTCTCCACGATATTCTTCTCGTCGCTAACTGCTGCAATAACAGCATCGATATATGGTAGCTCGCCACGCAAACCGAAGTCGGCTGCTGAAGAACGAGATAGTTGCTCAACAATCTCACCGCCACCTACAGTCACATCCCTAACGGCACGACCTGCCTCGCGTGCAGCAACTGCCGCAGCAATATTGCGTAGGTTACGATCAAAAGCACCCCAACCACTAAGGAAGTGGCACTTAGACTCAGCAAGCATAGTGTAGTAAGCCTCAAAGATAGCTCGCTCGAAGCTATCTGTAAGCACAACATCCTCATCGCGATCCTCATCCTCCACCTCCACATAGTTCTTCACTACGCGGGCAATGCCTTCTGGAAGAAGCGAGTAGTGGCGCGCTTCGAAGACCTCGGCAATCTGCTCTGCTGTGAGGTTACCAAGCGGATTGAAACGCTCACGACCACTACGGTAAGCGATAAGATTTTCGCAATCGTAATAGCCATAGAGCGCCTCCACAGCCTTACGGTCGCTATTCGACAACTCGGCGAGAATTTCATCCTTTATCTCGCGAGCATCGAAACCTTTGGTATCAGAATCCAACGCCCAATCGCGCAGACCCGCAACCAAATAGAAATACTCCTTAGAGAACATAACTACTTGAAGAGCATGTTAGACACCTTCTCACGCAAGTACTCCTTGAGCAATGCATCAAAGCTCTCGTCGGTGAATGAAATGTAGTAACCACCATTCTTCTCGCCGAGCTTAAAGCCATTCTTAACCTCGTTAGAGTAACCCACCTCGATACCTGCCTTAGCAAGCTCCTGAGCGTTCTGCTGCATTACAGCGTCCAACTCATTACGCTTATCCTCCGATAGAAGTGCTACGAGTGACACATCTACAGTCTGAGCATTCCAGTTATTAGCCACTGCAAGCAACATATCCTTAACAAATGCAGCATCCATAGTTGCACCCTTTACTGCTGCACCTGAAGACTTCATAATCACAGCCTCAACAATCTCGCTCTTAATTTTTGAGAGAGCCTGACGACCTGCAAGGGTAATTTCAGTCATTGCGTTCTTAGCAATATCCTCAGCACGATCCTCTGCTGCCTTAGCAATAGCCTCAGCCTCAGCCTTAGCATCTGCAACGATCTTAGCCGCCTGCTCCTTAGCCTCTGCCAAAAGACGCTCAGCCTCAGAACGACCCTTCTCCAAACCATCGTTATAGAGCTTTGCAGTTAGCTCCTGAAGTTTGTTATTCTCCATAGTAAAATGTAATTTTAAGTTATTTTTGTATATTATTTTCCGTCTTTACAATCTCCTCAAGCAACGCAACATCAACACGCGCGCCATAAAAATCTCACAAATATATAGTTATTTTTTATAATAAACAATCATAAAAGTCTTTTTTTTATAATCAGTTATCGACTTTTTTCAATATTTTGTGATTTTTGCAATTTCAAGAAATAATCATTATCTTCGCATTCATAATCTCGATTAGAGCTATCGATAGATTATCAACTGCTAATTATTAACAGAACATTTATGAAACAGAATAACAACGGCGAGCCTATTGTTGTGACACTCGATGCAGGAGGTACAAACTTCGTATTCGGCGCAATGAAGGGCGGCAAACCATGTGTCGAGAGCCTCACGCTACCATCCATGGCACACGACTTAGACCTATGCTTAAGCACACTAATCAGGGGTTTTAAGCAGATTATCACTACCCTACCAGAGCCACCCGTGGCAATAAGTTTTGCCTTTCCTGGCCCTGCCGACTACCGCAATGGTGTTATTGGAGGCTTCTTGCCAAACTTCCCATCATTCCGCGATGGCGTAGCCCTTGGCCCGATGCTTGAGGAGCACTTCGGCATACCTGTCTTCATAAACAACGACGCCGACCTTTTTGCCTATGGCGAGGCTATGGGTGGCGCACTACCACGCATCAACCGTATGCTTGAAGAGGCAGGCTCAGCAAAACGATATCGCAATCTTCTTGGATTTACATTTGGCACAGGTTTTGGCTTTGGCTTTGTAATGGATGGCAAGCTCAACTTAGGCGACAACTCATGCGTTGAGGTATTCTGCCTTAAGCACCGCGACACCCCCGAGTTTATCGTTGAAGATGGTATCGCTATTCGTGCCGTAAAACGCGTATATAGAGAGCTCTCAGGTGACGAGCGCGAGCTTGAGCCTAAGGATATCTTCCTAATTGCAGAGGGCACAATGGAGGGCAACCCAGAGGCAGCAAAAGAGGCCTTTGCAACACAGGGTCGCGTAGCAGGTGACGCCATGGCCACAGCCGCAACACTCATGGATGGTATCATCGTTATTGGTGGTGGATTGGCAGCTGCATCCAAGTACTTTATGCCAGCCCTATTGGAGGAGATGCGCTCAAAAATAAAGACTATGTCGGGTGATACACTCAACCGCGTACAGATGTCGGTCTTCAACCTTGATGACGCCGAGGAGTTCAAGAAGTTTGCTGCGGGCAACTCAAAGAAAATCAAGGTTTATGGCAGCGATAAGGAGGTTATATATGACCCAGAGAAGCGCATCGGAATAACAATCTCAGAGCTTGGCGCAAGCAATGCTGTTTCGCTTGGAGCATACCTCTATGCCACAAGCCGTGAGTAGAAAAGTTGCGCAGCTCGCATAATAGATGATCGAAGATTGACAAGTTCAGACTCAACGACTCTTTAAGGCAGACTTAACAAAAACTCAGAATATGTTTTAGAGACGGGTATCTTGTTATTTTGAGACCAGAGAGACCAGAGAGACGATA
>JAZRRF010000013.1:0-27120 GCA_045650465.1 Alistipes sp. | reverse complement strand
GCAGGTCGTTTCTTCAATGCTTACGGTGAGCCACTTGAGGGTGGTGAGCAGATTGAGGGTGAGGCACGCGAGATTGGTGGCCCTACAGTGAATCCATTCCGTCGTATCCAGCCATCTGAGCTTATCGCTACAGGTATCGCGGGTATCGATCTTAACAACACCATTGTGTCTGGTCAGAAGATTCCATTCTTCGCTGACCCTGATCAGCCATACAACGCCGTTATGGCAAATGTGGCACTTCGTGCTAAGGCTGATAAGATTATCCTCGGTGGTATGGGTCTTACAAACGATGACTTCCTATACTTCAAGCAGGTATTCGAGAACGCAGGTGCGTTGGATCGTATCGTGTCGTTTGTGAACACTACAGATAACCCTCCAGTAGAGCGTCTTTTGGTTCCAGATATGGCATTGACCGCTGCTGAGTACTTCGCAGTAGATAAGGGTGAGAAGGTATTGGTACTTTTGACTGATATGACCCTTTATGCCGATGCTCTTGCTATCGTATCTAACCGTATGGATCAGATTCCATCTAAGGACTCTATGCCTGGTTCATTGTACTCAGACCTAGCGAAGATTTACGAGAAGGCGGTGCAGTTGCCAAATGGCGGTTCTATCACAATTATCGCCGTTACAACACTTTCAGGTGGTGATATTACCCACGCTATTCCAGATAACACCGGTTATATCACTGAGGGTCAGCTCTTCTTGCGTAACGATACAGATACAGGTAAGGTTATCGTTGACCCATTCCGTTCGTTGTCTCGTCTAAAGCAGCTTGTTATCGGTAAGAAGACCCGTGAGGATCACCCACAGGTTATGAATGCCTGCGTTCGTTTGTATGCCGATGCTGCTAACGCTAAGACTAAGCTTGAGAATGGTTTTGACCTTTCAGACTATGATGAGCGTGCTTTGAAGTTTGCTCACGACTACTCTGAGAAGTTGCTCTCTATCGATGTAAATATCGAGATTGAGCAGATGCTTGACACCGCTTGGTCGTTGTTCGCTAAGTACTTCTCTAAGGGTGAGGTAAGCATCAAGCAGGAGCTTGCAGAGAAATATTGGAAAGTATAATAAAGGCTTATGGCAATCAAATTTCAGTATAATAAGACCTCGCTCGGTGAGCTGAATAAGCAGCTCAAAATCCGAAAGAACGCCCTGCCTACTATCAAGAGTAAAGAGAGTGCGTTGCGTTCGGAGGTTAAGCGTGCGAAGGACTCTGCATTAGCTTTCCGTAAGGAGTTGGATGAGCTCATCGCTCAGTACGACTATATGGTACAGCTATGGGGAGAGTTTGATTGTGATCTAATCCGCATCGTTGATGTTGAGCTATCGTCATTGAAGATTGCGGGTGTGCGCATACCTATATTAAATGATATAGTATATGAGGAGAAGGCTTACGACCTCTTCTCGGCCCCAGTTTGGTATGCTGAGGGTATCAGAGTTCTTAAGAGAATGTCGCGCCTCGGCATTGAGTTCGAGGTCTATAACCGCAAGATGACACTCTTGGACTATGCGCGCCGTAAAACTACTCAGAAGGTAAACCTCTACGAGAAGGTGCAAATACCTGGTTATGAGGATGCCATACGAAAGATTAAGCGATTTATGGAGGATGAGGAGAACCTCAGTAAGTCAGCACAGAAGATTGTGAAAACTCGTCAGGCGCAAGCCGCGGCTATGGAGGAGCCTAACGCATGATAAGTAAAATGATTCGCTACGACATTGTGCTCTATGCTGGTGAGCAGGAGCGCTTTGTGGAGGAGTTGCGTGAGCTTGGTTTGGTAGATATCACCACCACTGGCTGGGAGCCTTCGGAGGGTGACCGTGCGTTGCTTATGGAGATTGAGGCTCATCATAAGGCTATCGAGGCGCTTAAGGCATTTGAGTCAACCGAGGAGTTCGATGCTAAGGCGTTGACCTACACCACAGGTGAGGAGGCTTATGAGTGCTATGAGCAGGCTCGTGAGCAGCGTCAGCAGCTCCAGCAGGAGATTGCGCGCCTTGCGAAGCTCGCCGATGAGATTGAGCCATGGGGTCGCTTCTCGGCTCAGGATGTTGCTCGCCTTGCTGAGCGAGGTGTTCAGTTGCGCTTCTTCATGGCGCAGCCAGCAGCGTTCGATAAGCTTTGTGCCGAGCAGTCGAGCTTCACTGTTGCTGAGATTGGACGCACACAGTCATCTGTATATTTCGCAGTTATAACCACTGATGGTAGTGCTGTTGTTGTTGACGGTCAGGAGGTTCGCCTTCCACAGATGGATAGCTCGGCTATGCGTGAGGAGATTAAGCGTCTTGAGGCTGAGAATGTTGCACTTAACGAGGTGTTCTCTCGTTGTGCTGCATCGAAGACTCTTATCGCAGCGTGCTGTGGTGAGCTTAAGGAGCAGTTGCAGGGCTTGAAGGTTGGTGCTATGGCGCAGCGTGAGGCTGATGGTCGCCTTCTTATCCTTGAGGGTTGGGCTGAGGCTGATACAGCAAATAGGGTAGATGCTCTTCTTAATGAGTACCCTAATCTAATCTATGAGCGTCGTGATGCTACTATAGATGATGAGGCTCCTGTGAAGCTTAAGAATAATAAGTTTGCTCAGCTCTTCGAGCTTATCGGCTCGATGTACGCCTTGCCTAAGTATGGTACATTTGACCTTACTGCGATATTTGGTCCATTCTATATGTTGTTCTTCGCTATCTGCTTGTGCGATGCGGGCTATGGTCTTGTGTTGCTGTTGGCAGGTACAGGTCTTCTATTGAAGGGTGGTCCATCGTTGCGTCAGGCGGCACTGCTCTCTATGGTGTGTGCTACAGCAACCATACTCTTTGGTTTCTATGCCAACTCGTTCTTTGGCCTTGCCATATCGGACTACCTCCCTGTAATCAAGTTCCTTGACTTCCAGGGTCAGTTCTTCTCGATATCGTTGGCTATTGGTGTTGTTCAGATCTTGGTGGGTATGGCGATAAATATCGTTATGCAGACCAAGCTCTTTGGCTTTACCTCTACCTTCGGCCTACTCGGATGGTTTATTATCCTACTTTCAGGCTCGTTGGCTATAGGTTTGCCTATGTTCGGCTTCGCTATCCCAGGCTTCACCGCTTCATCACCTATCTTCTACGCATGTATGGGTGTGGGTGCTGTGTTGATGTTGCTTTTGAACAACATTAAGCGTAATCCGCTTATCAACCTTGGCTCGGGATTGTGGGATGCCTACAACAACATCACAGGCTTGTTGAGCGATGTGTTGAGTTATATCCGTCTGTTCGCTATCGGTTTGTCTGGTGGTGTACTTGCGCAGGTATTTAACTCTCTTGCCTTGGGTCTATCGGGCGCGGGTGATATCGCTCCAGGTACTCCATGGTATGGTTATATCGTGCCAATCATTGCAGCGTCACTCATTCTGCTAATTGGTCACGGTATCAACCTATTTATGTCAGCAATCTCGTCATTCGTACACCCTATGCGTTTGACCTTTGTTGAGTTTTATAAGAATGCAGGTTTCGAGATGGGACAGCGTACCTTCGATCCTGTAAGAAAGATGAATAAGTAAACAAATAATAATTAACAATCTAAAAACAATTTACAATTATGAGTTCAGCATTAATTTTGGCTTATGTAGGCGTTGTCCTAATGGTCGGTGTATCAGGTTTGGCTTCAGCTGTTGGTACTGCTCGTTGCGGTATGGCTGCAGTAGGTGCTTTGAAGAAGAATGGTGGTGCTTTCGGTAGCTACATGATTCTTTCAGCTCTTCCAGGTTCACAGGGTCTTTACGGTTTCGTAGGTTACTTCATGGTAGCTTCTAAGATCGTTGCAGATATGTCTATGCTTACTGCAGTAGGTGTATTTGGTGCAGGTTTGTTGATGGCTATCGTATGTTTGTCTTCAGCAGTTATGCAGTCTAAGGTTTGTGCTAACGGTATCGCTGCTATCGGTAATGGTAACGATGTTATGGGTAAGACTCTTATCCTTGCTGCGTTCCCTGAGCTTTACGCTATCTTGGGTGTTGCTGCAACATTCCTTATCTCTGGCGCAATCTAATCAAAAACACCGCGTTTGCGGTATATCGCCAAATGAAATATCCTTGGGTCAATGCCCAAGGATATTTTTTTTGTGAAAATTTTAGCGTTGATATTGTTTTGACGATAATTGTCAAATTAGCCCCGTATCTTTGCACCAGAAACAAAGAGATAATAACTAAACACGATAAACTATGGGACTTAACTACATTATCAACTGCACACATTGTGGCTCGCATACCGAGTATAAAACCAAGGTTTATACCACAATAAACGATACCGATTTGTATAGTCATATCGACACTGAGTGCGCCATGCGTTGCCCTGTATGTCGTAGCCGTCTAAATGCCTCGCAGAGCGATTTTCGTAGTCAGGTGGAGATTGTTAAAGTGTTGTAGTTATGGTTTTAGGGATTAGTATAGGTTTTGCTTATTAAACTATAGATAAAAAGTCTAAGATATATTTCATAGTTTGACAAATAATCTGTAACTTTGAGACATAAAAGATTAGAATATATAGATTATGGCAAAGATAAAGATTTCGATAGGAGAGCAGATTCCAGAGTTTGAGACAGTGACTCAGGAAGGGGTAAAATTTGGTCTAACCGACCTTAAGGGGTCACCAACAATTTTGTACTTCTACCCAAAGGATAACACCTCGGGTTGTACATTGGAGGCTAAGAGCCTAAGAGATGGTAAGGAGGAGTTGCTTCGAAGAGGCTATAAGATTGTGGGCGTAAGTCCCGACTCGGTGAAGTCGCACCAGAACTTCTGCTCGAAGCATGAGCTTAACTTTACGCTTCTTGCCGATACGGAGCACTCATTGTTGGAGGCTCTGGGTGTATGGCAGCTAAAGAAGATGTGTGGTAGGGAGTATATGGGTGTTGTGCGCACAACGCTGATTTTGGATGCTGAGGCTCGCGTAACCCATATAATTGAGAAGGTTGATACCAAGGACTCATATGGTCAGATTATCAAGTTGCTCGATAAATAATTCAAGGAAGATAAAAACTAATAGATATGGCAGAGAAAGTACAGGTAAATGCTGATAAGCTTAAGGTGTTATCGGCAGTGATGGATAAGATAGAGAAAGACTTTGGTAAGGGCTCTATCATGCGTATGTCGAGTGAGGCGGTAACAGATGTTCCGGTTATCCCAACAGGCTCAATAACATTGGATATGGCACTCGGTGTAGGTGGTTATCCTAAGGGTCGTGTAATCGAGATCTTTGGTCCTGAGTCATCAGGTAAGACAACGCTTGCGATACATGCTATTGCCGAGGCTCAGAAGGCGGGTGGTATAGCAGCCTTTATTGATGCGGAGCACGCCTTTGATAGCTACTATGCTCAGAAGTTGGGCGTGGATATTGACAACTTGCTCGTGTCACAGCCAGATAATGGTGAGCAGGCATTGGAGATTGCCGACTCGTTGATTCGCTCAAGCGCTATTGATATCATCGTTATCGACTCTGTGGCGGCTCTTACACCAAAGGCCGAGATTGAGGGTGATATGGGAGACTCGAAGATGGGTCTTCAGGCGCGCCTTATGTCACAGGCATTGCGTAAGCTAACAGCCTCTATCTCTAGGACCAAGACCGTATGTATCTTCATCAACCACCTTCGTGATAAGATTGGTGTTGTCTATGGCAATCCTGAAACTACAACTGGTGGTAACGCTCTAAAGTTCTACGCTTCGGTGCGTATAGATATCCGCCGTGCATCGGTTATCAAGGATGGCGAGGAGCAGCTTGGTACACGCACAAAGGTTAAGGTTGTAAAGAATAAGGTGGCACCTCCATTCAAGAAGGCTGAGTTCGACATCATGTTTGGTGAGGGTATCTCAAAGCTTGGCGAGATTATCGATCTTGGCGTGGACTTTGAGATTATTAAGAAGTCAGGCTCGTGGTTCTCTTATGGTGATAAGAAGATTGGTCAGGGTCGCGATGCTGTAAAGGAGGCACTCAAGAACGATGCTGCCCTTATGGAGGAGATTGAACTTCGTGTTCGTCAGGCGATGATGGAGGCAAAGAACGAGTAGAGTTCTACATAAGATTCTAAGTATCCGAACACGACTACTTGTGTGGTAGTCGTGCTTCGGTGTATATATAAATGTTAGGTGTGCTATGGAGTATTCACCCCAGGATGAGATATTGATTGAAGAGAAGTGGCAGGAGCTTGTGGAGGCTTGTCGCGCGAATAAGGTGTGTCGCAAGGAGGACGATTGGGACTTTGTGCGTCGTGCTTACTTCCTTGCCAAGGAGGCGCATAAGGGTGTTCGTCGTCGTTCGGGCGAGCCATACATTATTCACCCTATTGAGGTAGCTCTGATTGCTGTGCGCGAGATAGGTCTTGGTAAGAAGTCTGTTGTGGCAGCGTTGCTACACGATGTAGTGGAGGATACGGAGTACACCATAGAGGATATAGAGCGTATCTTTTCGCCGAAGATAGCATCGATGGTCGATGGACTTACGAAGATGGCAGGGGTGTTTAATGCCGATAGTACCGAGCAGGCGGAGTATTTCCGTAAGGTGTTGCTTACGCTTTCGGACGATGTGCGAGTCATAATCATCAAGATTGCCGACCGTCTGCACAATATGCGCACCTTAGGAGCTATGCCTCACCATAAGCAGATAAAGATTACCAGCGAGACTATATACCTCTTCGTACCGTTGGCATACCGCTTGGGTCTCCATGCTATTAAGAGTGAGTTGGAGGATTTGTGTATGCGTTATCGCTTTCCTGAGGAGTATGCCGAGATAAAGCGTAAGATTGATGAAACGGAGCCTCGTCGTCAACAATATATTGAACGATTTATGGCTCCTATACGCGAGGTCTTGGATCGAAATATGTTTCAGTATAAGATGACGGCGCGTGTTAAGAGTATCTACTCTATATGGAATAAGATGCGTCGCAAGGAGATCCCTTTTGAGGAGGTCTATGATCTATTTGCTATCCGTATTGTATTTAAGACGCTACCATTTCCATCTGAAAAGACGCAGTGCTGGCAGATATACTCATGTGTTACGGATATATACACCCCTAAGCCAGACAGACTCCGAGATTGGATATCTATCCCTAAGTCCAACGGCTATGAGGCGCTGCACTCCACAGTTATGGGACCTGATGGTATATGGGTAGAAGTTCAGGTGCGTACTGAGCGTATGGATGATATAGCTGAGCGTGGCTTTGCGGCACATTGGAAGTATAAGCATGCCTCCATTTCGCAGGAGGAGGATGGTCTTGATAAGTGGCTTAGAAAGGTTCGTGAGGCACTAAGTAGCCCTACGGAGAACGCCGTGGAGTTCCTCGATAACTTTAAACTATCGTTGTACAAGAGCGATATTGTGGTCTTTACTCCTAAGGGTGAGGCTCACTCATTGCCGTATGGAGCATCTGTGCTTGACTTCGCCTATGATGTACATACAAAGATTGGTAGCCACGCCATCGGTGCGAAGATTAACCATAAGATGATGCCAGTGACCATGCGCCTAAATACGGGCGATCAGGTAGAGGTAATCACTGCCGAGAGCGCACGACCTAAGGCTGAATGGCTGGATGTTGTTGTGACAAGTAAGGCGCGACAGTCCATTCAGGACTATCTCAAGAGTGAACGCCAGGATAATATAGAATATGGTATGCAACTCCTTGAACAGCGTCTTGGAGAGTTTAATATTACGCTTAGCGGTCGTGTACTTCGTAAGCTTATGCCTGCTTACGATTGTAAGAATAAGGATGAGCTATATAGTAAAATAGGTGCAGGTATCATTACTCTTGATAATATTGCTGTGCTACTTAAGGAAAACTCATCGACCAAGATATTAAAGTTTTGGAAACTTCTTCTTCCTGGCAGTAAGGAGGAGGAAGATGTAGATACGGAGTTAGATGATGTAGCGCCTACGCTTGATGATACTATGCATCATCGTGCAGGTGAGCCAGAGTTTCGTATGGCGGAGTGCTGTGAGCCTCTGCCTGGAGATAAGGTTGTGGGGTATCGTAATCCAGCAACTGGTGAGATTACTATCCACAAATCTACCTGTGATACGCTGGTTAGGCTTGCTGCACAATCGGGTGATAATATCATCAAGGAGAGTGATATCAAATGGTCACAGCAAAAGTCAATATCCTATCTTGCAACTATAGAGGTGCAGGGTCTTGACCGCGCGGGAATAATCTTGGATTTGACGAAGCTTATAACGACAGATTTTAACATAAATATGCGAACTATAAGCATTCACTCGCATGATGGAATATTCGAGGGTACCATCGGAATTTATGTTAAGGATATAGATAGTCTTAATGTGCTGCTCGATAATATCCGCCATATTAAGGGTATCGATAAGGTTAAGCGTATGCTCAACTAATAGGGTGATGAGTATGGGTAGTTGTAATTGTTGAATTTGTCAAATGGCATAATGCCTGTGTGATGCTTTCACTCAGATATGAGAATTACTATTTGCTACTTAATGCATATTTTTAGATGAATAGATGATCGGAATATAGTTGGTATGACCATTTCCTAAATAAGAATATTTTGAACTAAATTTCAAACTTAATTATGGCAACAATTTTTTCACGAATTGTAGCAGGTGAGATTCCCTGTTACAAGGTTGCAGAGAATGATAAGTTCTTTGCGTTCCTCGACATTGCTCCCTTGGCAAAGGGACACACTTTGGTAATTCCAAAGCGCGAGGTTGACTATTTCTACGACATGGAGGATGATGAGCTCCAGGAGATGATTGTTTTCGCGAAGAGTATTGCGAAGAAAATTAAGGCAACTACAGGATGTATTAAGGTTGCAACAGTGGTTTTGGGCCTCGAAGTACCTCATGCACACATCCATTTGGTGCCAATGAACACCGAAAATGATGTAGATTTCAAGCGAGAGAAGCTTAGTTTAACTCCAGAAGAGTTTGTGGAAATAGCAAAATCATTGCAGTAGTCGGGAGTGTTGATAACTCTGTAACTTACTGAAATATAAAGGGTAGTATAGTTGTTAACAACTTGCTACCCTTTATAATTTAACATAATATAATCATTTTATTAACACTTCTCTTCATCCCTCGATTTTCGCACTTTATCCACATTATTTTTGTAAATTTTCACCTTTACGCTTTACAATAGTAAATACTACTATTACATATTACAATTGTAAATATTACAAATGTAATACAGACTCCAACTGTTAATAGTTGTTAATTGTTACAATTGTAATGCGCATTGAACTTTCATTGAACCGCTACAAAACAAGGTGTTTCTCCTTAGTTAAACTTCTTGATATTATTTTTTATATTGCGATATATCAACGAGTTAGGTATTTTATATGCTAAAATATATAGCTGATAAAGCTGTTTGTTGACTTAATCACGGAATTTATGTTAATTTGTATGTTTATATATTCTAAGTCATTGAAATATCGATATATATCACCTTTGTATTAAAGTTAATTGCAGATATTTCGATTTTGGTAAATTAACCATAATTACATATTTTACAAATGTAATAGTTATTAACAGCTATAAATACTTTACTTTTGTAATTTAAATTTGGTTTACAAAAATAAAGTTTGTATATTTGTAAAAAATATAGAATATGAAGAAAAAACTCGATATTTTGTGCTCAAAATTCAATCTCAGTGCTTCGGCGCTTGCGAAAACTCTCGGTGTGGAGGCTTCGGCAATCTCCCATATTCGCTCTGGTCGCAACAAGCCAAGCTACGATTTCGTAGTTAAGATCCTTCGTGCATTCCCCAATATTAACCCTGATTGGTTGCTGCTTGATGGCGAAGATATGCTCCGTAGCGGAGCCTCTTCTGCTCCACTATCCTCTAAAACTTCCGATGCTTTTGAAGGATCTCTCTTCTCGGAAGAGCAAAATATCACAATCTCAGCAGGCTCAGAAAATGTGAAAAATGAGATTTCTGATATTTTTCCATATCCACAAAAAGGGACAAAACGCGCTAAGCGAGTTATACTAATTTACTCCGACGGCTCGTTCGATAGCTACGAAGCTGCAACTGAGTAGGTAGCCATGAGACTTTATCCGTAGTGTCTATGCTCGCATGTTGTGGTCTCCTTTTATCTCCCTGTTATAGGGTCATAACTCTGTCTGTTGTGCCTACTTATAAAGCGACTACTTAAGCATTGCACTATGCTCATGCTATTCTCCTATTGCACCAAACGGTTATCTCAACCCCTTATTTGATTATTCTGTATTATGCATTAAATATGTATATAGCTGCATATTTATTTAATGCAAAGTGCGAAGAAATTCTCGTCAATTAGGGAGCTTTGTTGCATAGTTATATTCTTATACCTATTTTTATATATATTTATAGCTTTTTGTGAGATTTTCTTAGATTTTTTTATACCTTTGTGCGCTTTTGTGTGCATTTGGTGCGCGAGCAGAGTTTGTACATAGAATAATTACATAAATTTAAAATTAACAAACAGATGAAAAAGGTATTAACATTTGTTGCAGTTGCAGCTGCTTCGCTTTCGGTTGTTGCTTGTGGTAACAACACTGGCAAGGAGATCGACTCTTTGTCTTATGCTATCGGTGCTGATATCGGTCTTAACCTTAGCCTTGGTATGAAGGATATGGATCTTGACCGTGAGGTTGTTCTTGCAAACATTAAGGAGTTCTACAAGAATGGTGATGTTATGGGTGATGAGATTAAGGATGTACGCAGTAAGATGATGGAGTACCAGTATTCACTTCTTATGCCTTATATGTACGCTAAGCGTTCACATGATTTGATTCAGACCGACCAGCCAGACACATTGCCTGCGTTGCCAGCTCTCTTCAACGAGGACTTCACTCGTGAAGGTGTTTCTGCAATGATGGGTAAGAATATGGGTGCTGCAGTTAAGGGTGTAGATGCTGAGATTAACATGAAAGATGTATTCCGAGCTATCGAGGATGCCTCTAAGATTGAGGATCCAGCACACATTGACTCGCTTATGCGTATGACCCAGGCGCAGATGAACGACACTTTCCGTCGTCATGCTGAGGAGGCTCGTGCTAAGGCTGAGGCTGAGCGCGAGAAGGCTATGGTTGAGAACGCTGAGGAGTCAGCTAAGTGGCTTGCCGAGATTGAGAAGCAGGAGGGTGTTCAGAAGACTGAGTCAGGTCTTCTCTACCGCATCGACCGCGAGGGTGAGGGCGCACAGGCAACTCTTGATACAGATGTAGTTCTTGTAAACTATGAGGGTAAGACTCGTGACGGTAAGGTATTCGACTCAAGCTACGAGCGTGAGGAGCCTATCTCATTCCCACTTAACGGTGTTATCAAGGGTTGGACTGAGGGTATGAAGCTTGTTAAGGCAGGTGGTCAGATCACCCTTTGGATTCCATCTGAGCTTGCTTATGGCGAGCGTGGTGCAGGCTCTGACATTGGTCCTAACCAGGCGTTGGAGTTTAAGGTGGAGTTGATTGAGGTTAACCCTGCCGAGTAAATTTATCGTAAATTTCTTGTGATAAGGGGTTATTCTCGACCTCTCAATCATTTGGCTGAATGGGAAATACATCAAGTATGTCCCATCCAGCCAAATTTCTTTATCGAGGCCAAGCCTAACCCCTTCTGACAAGAAATTAGGTCTTGCTACCCTGATAGTAATCTCGGGGCAGCATTTTTTCTTTTGCGATAGAACACATCTAACCCCTTCTGACGACAAATTCTGCCTCTTGCTAATCAATCAAATCAGTATTCTTTTAATATTGCATCATAGACACCATACTCTCCTCCTTACAAAAAAATCCCCAGGGGCAAATCGCCTTCTGGGGAACTTTTTGTAAAGTGACAACTACTTATAGATAATCTCCGTAGCATCAGGGATATATCCAGCGTCGCGCTTGCTGTTAATCTTCGAAATCGTATGACCCTCCTTCATATAGAGCGTTTTAAGATTCTCGTTAGGACTACAATCCAACGATGTGATAGCCGTGTTATTGCTGATATCAAGGCTCTCAAGGAGGTTAGAGTAGCATCTAAGTGTGGTAAGTGCCACATTGTTGCTAAGGTCTAATGCCTCAAGGGCGCAAGAGTAGCAGTTAAGTGTGGTAAGTGCCACATTGTTGCTAAGGTCTAATGTCTCCAATGCGCAAGAGTAGCAGTCAAGTGTTGTAAGCACAGCAGAATCGCAAATATTAAGCGATGCAAGGGCGCTATTGCTGTAACAGGTGAGCGATGTGAGCGAAGTACAGCCACTACAATTCAATGCTGGCAATTTAGCATTGCCTGTGCAGGTTAATGTCGTAAGTGTAGAGCAGCCTGTAAGATTTACATTTGTGAGTGCATCAAGATTGTCAATTGTTGCAGATGTTAAGTTCTTTATATTTGATACATTGATACTCTGCATTGCGCTACAGTCTCTAATGTATAGAGTTGTTAGCTCTGACATATGTGAAAGGTCTAACTCTTTCAAAGCGGTCATATCTCGCAATGTGAGCGACTTAAGTTTAGTCTGCTTGCTTAAGTCAAAGCTTGTCATACTATTTGTAGAATCTGGGTTTAATGTGAAAGAGGTCAACTCAGGACAACCAGTAATATCTATAAAACCTCCACATTCCGTTAGCGTAAGAGACTTTAGCAATGGAGCAACAATTGTAATATTGCTTGGACCAGTAGTATCAAATGGGTTAAGCGATGTAAGAATAGTATTATATCCAAGATTAAGGTGTGTTAAAGATTTACCCGTAAACACCAAACTATTAACCTTCAGGTTATTTGACAAATCAAGAGATGTCAAATTGGTGCTATAAAACTTGACACTTCGCAACTCTGGATTATTAGAGAAGTCAACACCAGTAATACCCGCACAACTTGATATTGATACGCTCTGAAGCTCAGGGCAACCAGAGAAGTTAATGCCGGTGATGTTTTTGCAACTTGTTAGCTCGAAACTCTTTAGATTAGGATTCTTAGAGATGTCTATATCGTAAAGATTACCTCCTCCATTTATAGATATATTCTCTATCGATGGCACCATCGAGAAGTCTATCTCGTCACTTATATAGTTTCGGAGCTCAAGAGTCTTAAGATTAGGAGTGTTGAAATGGAGCGATTTTACCTTGAAACGGTTACTGATTGCGTCTTTATTATGACCAATTCTTAGAGATTCAACAACCTCTCCCGATAATGAAAAATTATACTCATAATCGCCATAGTGCCAAGTCATACTGATCTCTTTTATTCTTGGCACTGAACCCAAATTCAAACTGCTTAGTGGATTGCTGCTAAATGTGAAGTCGTATAGTTTCATACAAGCCTGCATATCCAATGTGCTTAGTTGGTTAGAGCTACAATTGAAATTTGTTAGCTCAACACTCTTGCTTAGGTCGATTGATCGGATACTATTGCTCTGCATATATAGCTGCTCAAGCTTAGGTGAGTTGCAAACATCAAGCTCCGAGAGATTATTTCCGTTGCAATCTAAGTAAACCAACGCTGTACAACCAGAAACATTAAGCATAGTTAGTGTGCTGCCACTACATACAATACGGGTCAACTGAGGGTGGTTATTAAGGATAATAGTTCGGTTTGTTAGGCTTTTTAAACCACTGCAGTTGAGTGTTATAAGCTCGTTGTTGTATGCCACATCGAGGGCTGTGAGTGCCGAAGATGAGACATCTAGGGTGCGTAAGCGTGGGTTATGGCTAAGGTCGATAGTTGCAACCTTTGAACTTGAGATATTGAGAATCTCAAGAAGTGGGAATGTAGAGGTGTTGAGCGAGGTGACACCTGTGTTAGATGCCAAACTCAACGACTTAAGGTTTACGCAGTACTCAAGACCTGTGAGGTCGGCAACACTCTTAGGTATGATGACAGTCTCGGCAGAGAGTGCCTCGCCCTTAGTGACAACGCCATCCTTATCGAGGTCGAAGCTTGTGATCATATAGCTCTCAAATGCGGTGTCTGCAAAGAGGATAACCTCATCGTAGAATACCTCATCGGAGTTCTGCGACACATAGATAATCTCTACGATATGGTTGTTGGAGATATCAACCAAATATACAAAGCCGTGGCGGAACTCGCCCGTGTTCTCACCAGCATAGAGCATAAGGCTCTCCTCGCGAAGTGTAGAGCGGGTATTACCCACGCTGAGCCACTCGGCTGTGCGCTCCTCCAACTCCACGCGGTAGCTGATGTTGGTCTGCAAATTGACCTCTATCTCACCACCCTCCTTAGGGAAGTTGAACGCCTCGCCATTGGTGATGTAGATGATGCCCTCCTCGATAGCGCCATCGGCATAGTCGAAGTGGATAGCCTTCATAAGCACCTTGCTACGACCATCGCTAACGATAACAGCCACAGTGGCGTACTCCAAGATAGCCTTAGGCATCTCCACGGTGACATAACCCGTAGCAACGCCATCCTCGACCTTGTAGTTGCTTATATATGCGCGTAGGTTGTTTGATGGGATAACCTCCATAGTGGTTAGGTCTGTAGCACCTGTAACCGAGAAACCTACATTGTAGGTAGTGCCTGCGGTGTAGCTGATGCGGTCAACATCGAGTGTCAAGGCAAAGGCCTTGTCCTTCAACACCTGGAACGATGAGCCATCTATAAGTGTGAAATAGACATAGTTCTCATCCTCCTCGATCTTCTCGAAGAACTCGCAATAGTTAACACCATCCTCGCCCTTAGCCTTGCCAAGTTCGCTCCATGTTGCGCCATTGTCGTATGAGATATGCCAATAGTCGTTCTCTATCTTGAAGAGTGGGGTAATGCCGTCAACGCCCTCAGCAGCAATCATTTTGCCCTCAGCATCTCTGAGCCACTCGCCATTGATTGTCCAGTAGTAAAGACCATCCGTATGCTCCTTAACGCCGATAATAGAGCTTGTGCCGTTCTCGCCATTTGCACCATCCTTGCCATTTGCACCATCCTTGCCATCCTTGCCGTGGTAGATGGTGATAGGCTCAGACTTTGTAAAGGCGATGGTGTAGCCCACGGTCTCGCCATTCTCAACTACTGGCGTAACGCTGGTAATGTAGTTGTTCTCCTCCATAGCGTTGAGGAGGGTCTGCATAGCATTGATATTGCTGTTCATCTGCTTGCATAGCTCCTCAAGCTCAGCGATACGGTTTTCGTGGTTGTTAACCTTCTCCCACAACGAAGAGTCGTCGTAGGCGCAAGAACTAATACCCAAAACGGAGATTAGTAACAAGTAAGTAAAAAGTCTTTTCATAATAGTGTTTATTAGTGAATTGTTATTGTCGGGGAAATAACAAGGGAAGCATTCGACCTAAACCGAATACCTCCCTTTAATATATGCAAATACAGAGGTTAATCTACCCCCCCCCATATTCTAAATTGCTGACTATCAATATATTATGTTTGCAGGTCATTTTCTATCCATTTTGATGTTTTGGACACTATTGCAAAGATAATATAATTTATTGGATATTGGTATATTTTCCTTGTTTTTTATCCCAGTGCAATATCGAGTATCATCATAATGATAAAGCCTACGGCAAAGGCAATAGTGCCGATGTCGGAGTGTCTGCCTTGCTGGGTCTCGGGGATAAGCTCCTCGACAACAACATAGAGCATTGCGCCCGCTGAGAATGCGAGGAGGTAGGGTAGCACGCCCGCGATATGCTCGAAGAGGAGTATCATTACAAGTGCCGATATAGGCTCTACGATGCCCGATAGAGCGCCAAAGCCAAAGGCACGCTTGCGTGTAAGACCCTCGCCACGCAGAGGTAGAGAGATAATTGCACCCTCGGGGATATTCTGTATCGCCATACCCACCGCCAAGGCCATTGCCGCAGTGATGCTTATGCCCGCATCTCCTGTTAGTGCGCCCGCAACAACAGCACCCACAGCCATACCCTCAGGGATGTTGTGTAGCGTCACGGCAAGCATAAGCATCTGTCGCTTGCCGAGCGATGAGGTTACGCCCTCGCGGGTATCTGTGCCGGGGTGGATATGCGGCACAAGGCTATCTAAGGCCAAGAGAAAGAGCATACCGAGGATGATGCCTACGGCAGCAGGTATCCAACTTAAGCGACCCATCCACTCGGCGAGATCTATCGAGGGGATAATGAGCGACCACACCGATGCCGCCACCATAACACCCGCAGCAAAGCCTAGCAGGGCGTTGTTGAGCCGTGCCGAGACGCTTCGACGCGCGAAAAGTACGGTCGAAGCACCGAGGATTGTTCCTAAAAACGGAATGGCTATGATTGATAAAGTGTTCATAGATTATCCTTATGCAAAAAATAGCCCAACCCTATTTGGGCAAGGCTATTTTTATTGGTTAAGAAGACTACTAATAGTTCTCAGCCTTAATCTGGAAGTAAGCCTGTGGGTGAACACATACTGGGCATACCTCAGGAGCCTTCTGACCTACATGGATGTGACCGCAGTTTGAGCACTGCCAGATCATATCGCCGTCGCGAGAGAATACCAAGCCACCCTCAACATTTGCCAAAAGCTTGCGGTAGCGCTCCTCGTGCTCCTTCTCGATCTTACCAACCTGGTCGAAGAGGAATGCGATGTGGTCGAAGCCCTCCTCGCGAGCATCCTTAGCCATCTGAGCGTACATGTCTGTCCACTCGTAGTTCTCGCCCTCAGCTGCGCTCTTTAGGTTCTCAGCAGTTGAGCCGATGCCCTGAAGAAGCTTGAACCAAATCTCAGCGTGCTCCTTCTCGTTAGCAGCTGTCTCCTCGAAAATTTTGGCAATCTGAACATAACCATCCTTCTTTGCCTTAGATGCAAAATATGTGTACTTATTACGAGCCTGTGACTCACCAGCAAAAGCCTCCCACAAGTTCTTCTCAGTCTTAGTTCCTTTCAAATCTTTCATACTCTTTTAAGTTTTATAGGTTTATATTTGTTTTTAGTTTATTTCCTTTTCCTGATGCAAAGATAATAGTTATTTTGTTATTTGCAATAGAATTTTGATTGTATTATTTTATCCTATTATAAGTAGAGTTTATATATTATTTAAAAACAATAAGGGAGCGTAATCTCGAAAGAACGCTCCCTAAATAGTATATAGTATAGGTATCCTATTAGAATACGAATGTTACGAATGCTCTCCAACCCTCGATTTTTGTTGCCTCAACCTCCTCTGGGTTGTTCTTTACACCCATCTCCTGGTATTTACATTCAAATGAGCGCAACTCTAAGCCAATACCGATATTGCCCCATGATACAGATACGCCTTTAGTGAAGAATGGTGCATATCCTCCATAAATGTTGTTATTGGCGTATAGGCTTGATATTGTTGGCGAATACTTTATGTAGCCATGTATATTGAACCTACCGCAAGGTCTTATGGTGATTGATGGACCTACATGTACTCCAAGTTCAATCTGTTCGTATAGCATAGGTTCGGTCTCGGAATATGCCATATTCATAATCTGGTAGTTCGTGTAGTTAACATCGAACCATGAGATGTCTATACCCACACGAGCAATGCCAAGCATAGGCTTACTATGTAGATATAGTGTTCTACCAGCTGAGAAAGAGACGCCAAAGTTGCTCATCAAGTTTGGCATATCCTTATTTGACATTGTTGAGCTACTGAAGCCTATATCGGCATAAGGTCTTCTCCAGTTATCTCGACGCTCCTGAGCGAAAGATACTGTAGTAGCCAATATGGTAACCAACAATAATAGTATTCCTTTTTTCATGTTTCAGTGTCTAAATGGTTGGTAATTAACCGTTTATAACATTTAGTAGCTATATTAAATTCCTCTGCTACACTATCAGTAAAAAGTATTACATGAGGATTATATACTCTCTTATGCAAAGTTAAGAAAAAATGGCTAATCTTGTAGCGTTGTGTACCATTATTTATTATAAATATTTTCTATTTACCCTATAATTGTTTATAGGTATTGCTTATTATGAGTATTTATAATTACTGCACCATACATATTTTTGCACCATAATTGCTTTAGGCTGGTGTATGAACCAAAAATCGAGTATTATGCAGAATGTAAACAAATCTAATGGTTTCAAGCTCAGTGTTATGACGCTGGCTATCATGAATGTTACGGCTGTTGTGAGTCTTCGTGGTTTGGCAACGGAGGCGATATATGGTATTCAGTCGGCATTCTACTACCTCTTTGCTGCCATAGTCTTTCTCATCCCTACCGCTATGGTTGCGGCTGAGTTGGCAGCGATGTTTTCGGGTAAGCAGGGTGGTGTTTTTCGTTGGGTAGGTGAGGCGTTTGGAGCGCGATTTGGCTTCCTGGCTATTTGGTTGCAGTGGATTCAGTCAACCATCTGGTATCCAACAGTATTGACATTTGGAGCGGTGAGCATCGCCTTCATAGGCTTCAATCCCGAGGCTGATGCTGCCCTTGCCTCTAATCGCCTATTTACCCTTGTTGTTGTGCTGGTAATCTATTGGGCTGCAACATTCATCTCGTTGAAGGGTATTGGCTGGGTAGGTAAGGTTAGTAAGTGGGGTGGTATTATAGGTACAATCATCCCTGCGGCCTTGCTTATTATCCTGGCTATTATCTATCTCGTTGCGGGAGGTGTGAATAACCTTAATATGAAGGAGAGCTTCTTCCCTGACCTTACCAACTTCGACAATCTGGTGTTGGCAAGTAGTATCTTCCTCTTCTATGCGGGTATGGAGATGATGGGTATTCATGTTATGGAGGTGGATAACCCTAAGCGTAACTACCCACGCGCCATAATCATTGGCTCGCTCGTGACCGTACTTATATTTATATTGGGTACATTCTCGTTGGGTATTATCGTTCCCGCAAAGGAGATAAGCCTTACACAGACACTTCTTATAGGCTTTGATAACTACTTCAAATACCTACATATCTCATGGATGGGTCCTATTATCGCTATTGCCCTCGTCTTTGGTGTGCTTGCAGGTGTGCTTACATGGGTTGCGGGTCCTTCCAAGGGTATCTTTACGGTGGGTCGTGCGGGTTATTTGCCCCCATTCTTTCAGAAGACCAACAAGCAGGGTGTGCAGCGTAATATTCTCCTTGTGCAGGGTGTCATAGTGACAATCCTTGGACTACTCTTCGTGGTGATGCCATCGGTGCAGAGCTTCTATCAGATACTATCGCAGCTTACCGTGCTTCTATACCTTATTATGTATATGCTAATGTTTGCCTCGGCGATAACCCTTCGTTATAAACTGCCAAAGTTGGAGCGCCCTTTCCGTCTTGGTGCTAAGGGTAATGGCCTGATGTGGATACTTGGCGGTCTGGGCTTCTGTGGCTCGTTGCTTGCTTTTGTGCTAAGCTTTATCCCGCCATCGCAGATTTCGGTAGGTAGTAACACCGTTTGGTTCTTGGTGCTTATTCTTGGTGCGATAATCTTTGTCGTGATACCTTTTATCATCTACGCCAATCGTAAGCCATCGTGGAAGGCAGCGGATGCTGATATTGAGAAGTTTGAATGGGAAAAATAAAACAAACTGAAAACTGAAAGGTGAAAACTGAAAAGTGTGGTGTCTGCGACGCGTGTTTATAAAGTGAAAACTGAAAACTGAAAAGTGTGGTGTCTGCGACGCATATAAAACTCGCGCGAAGCGCTCCTTACCTTTCAGTTTTCACTTAAAAAAGGGGTTGCTCGTTTGAGCAACCCCTTGTCGATTACATTGCGTTTTTCGCAGTGTTAAGGAACTCAACGAATGCCTCGATGTCGGTGTCGTAGCCGCGTGGGCCAGCCAATACTGTCTCACCATCTGGAGAGAGAAGGATATAGCCTGGCTGTGCGTTAACGCCCCAACGATCCTGAGCGAACTTAGAGTTGATAGAACCCAAACGCTTGCCGCCCTCAACCTTGGTGTTGTCATCAACATACAAAGCGCAGATTACGAAGTCGTTGCGCAACATTGGCAATACGCTGCTGTGGCTCCATACCATAGTCTCCATCTCACGGCAGTTGTTACATGCGTGACCTGTAACATCCACGAAGATAGGCTTGTTCTGCTTCTTAGCATCTGCAACAGCCTCCTCGAAGTCGAAGTGACCCTCAAGTGAGTGTGGCAAGTGTAGGAAGTCAGCATACTTGCGGTCAGCATTTACATTCTCAACACGACCGTTAATCTGGAAGTCCTGAGATGTCATTGGTGGGATGTAACCTGAGATAGCGTTAAGTGGAGCACCGAACATACCAGGGATCATGTAAACTACGAATGAGAATACACCGATAGCGAGTGTAAGGCGGAATACTGATACATGCTTAACCTCGTCGTCGTGAGCAAAGCGAAGCTTACCAAGAAGGTAGAAACCAAGCAATGTGAATGTTACGATCCAGATAGCGAGGTAAACCTCACGGTCGAGCAAGCCCCAGTGCATAGTCTGGTCAGCAGTCATCAAGAACTTCAAACCAAGAGCAACCTCGATGAAACCAAGAACAACCTTCACAGAGTTCAACCAACCACCGCTCTTAGGCATATTCTTAAGCAATGATGGGAACCATGCCAATACTGTAAATGGAAGAGCAAATGCGATTGCAAATGCAGCCATAGTGATGATTGGCATCCATACACCACCGCTTGTAGAGCTGATGATAACAGAACCTACGATAGGACCTGTACAAGAGAATGATACAAGTACAAGGGTCAACGCCATGAAGAAGATACCAAGCAAACCACCCTTATCTGCACCCTCATCACTCTTATTAACAAGTGAAGATGGCATTGTGATCTCAAACGCACCGAAGAATGATGCTGCGAAGATCATGAAGATAACGAAGAAGATAAGGTTTGGAATCCAGTGTGTACCGAGGGCGTTGAAGATATCTCCCGCTACATTTGTACCAAAGAGGTTAGATAGAAGTACAAGTGCTGCGATAGGCAATACATAAAGACCTACGATGAACAAACCGTACATTGTAGCGCGAAGACGACCCTGTGCAGGTGACTGTGAACCCTTGATGAAGAATGACACTGTCATAGGTACCATAGGGAATACGCAAGGGGTCAACAACGCTGCAAAGCCCCAAAGGATAGCTGTGATGATAGAGCTCCAATCGAGTGGAGCGGCAGTGTTAGGAGCGTGCTCTGTGCAGTCGCAAGCCTCAGCTACTACAGCCTCACCTGGCATAAGGATTGAGAATGTTGCAGGGTTTGAAGTACACTGGTTAGTGTCGTTAGTGCAGATTGTTGCACTGATGTAACCAGTAACCTTCTTGCCAGCCTCAGCTTTGATGGTGTGTACATAGGTAGCCTTGTTGTAGTAGATGAGTGATGGCTCGCCTGTAAGCTCATCGATGCCATGCTCCTCTGGAGTAAGTGGCTCAACAACATCACCTACAACCTCAGCGTTGTCAAACTCGAAGTAAGGAGCAGAGAAGTCTGTCATAGGGTAACCGTGGAAACCCTCAGCGATAGTTGCCTCAAGAGTTACGGTGAACTCACCCTCACCCTTCTCCTCAGCGCTGATAACCCACTCCACAGGTGCGCCCTCATTCTCATTGACTACCTCACCGATAGTCTTGTTGCTTGCCTCCTGGGCAGATACTGCAAAAGGAAGCATCAGTGCCAATGTGAGCACTGCAAACTTGAAAAGATTTTTCATAAATTGTTGGTTTAGATAAAATTATTATGTTGTTTCTTCTTAGTTTTTATTGTTATAATATCTCTGCGCTGCCAAATGGGTCCTTCTGAGCAATGACATCCTCTGTTCTGCCGTCCCATATCTTGTAGCGCGATGGCGATACACCAACCCTCTGTTTGAAGTACTTGCCAAAGAAACTCTGCGATGCAAAATTGAGCTTCAATGCAATCTCGTTGATGCTCATGCCGGAGTACTTAAGTAGTCGCTTTGCCTCATAGACCACAGCTTCATCAATAAGTTTTGAGGCGTTGCGACCACTCTTCTTCTTGAGGATGAGCGATAGGTACTTTGGAGTAATGCCCATTTTTGAGGCGTAGAACTCAACGCTGCGCTCCGTACTGCAATACTCGCGTAGCAGATCTAGGAACTTGTTAAACAGTTCATCTGTGCGGTTGCTCACAGTATCATTACCTGCAGGAAGAGTGTGCTTTTGGAGAATACCCATGACATAATGGAACATTGCAGCAAAGAGCGAGCTGATAATCTTCTCGCGGTTGGATGTTGGGGCATAGTCGCATAGCACCGAGCGCATCAACTTAGATATGTCGTGGATATACACGGCCTCCTCAGGGTCAATCTGCACACAAGGCTCATCCAAGAATCCGTGATATATAGATATCAAATCTTGGGTATCTACATGTATGCTGTTGAGGTATTGACGCGAGTAGGTTATCATATATCCTGATGAGCGTATCGACGCCTTCACCTGCTCGATAACCGTATTTTCGTTGAAGATAAATAGAGTATTAGGACGAAGCTCGTGGAGCTTGCCATTAATCTTAATTTTGGCAGTGCCGCTTACGGTGACACCTATCGACACACCCTGTATCAGAGCTGTGAGATCGTCCAGCTCGCGGAACATCACTAAGGGTGTGATGACCATATCCTCCGAGTAGTAGGCTGTCTCAAAGCGAGACTTTAGTTTGTCTATCGAAGCTCTCTTTATACCATCCTGTTTCATTCTACCTATCTATCTTCTCTGTATGGTTTTATCCTCTTATTTTGAGTGCTCCTGCAACACATTCGATGCTTAGTGGCATCTGTGGCCCAGGCTGTCCATCTATATCTGTGCGCTCATTGGTGTTGCAATTAAGCTCTAACTTGTTGCAACGGAAGTGATGTACAGCACCTGACTCTCTGTTAATCAGGTAGTTCATCATGTTCCAGCAGGTCTTTGCCGTGTTTTCATAGTCGAGGATGAGTATGTCGAGCATACCATCATCTATATTCGACTTTGGCGCTAACTTAAACTGCCCCGCGCTATTGCCATTAAACGCTAAAAACATCACTGCGTCGAACTTATGCTCCTCGCCATTGCATCTAATAATCAGTGGCATGCTATGCATGTTTAGCAAATCCACAAAGCCTGTACGCAAGTATGCTAATCTGCCCACAATATGCTTCTCCTTATCGGAGGTGTGTTGCGATGTTGTTGTAAGCACGCCAAAACTCAGTATGTTGACAAAGTATTTGTCGTTTACTTTGCCACAGTCCACGCGCCTGAGTTTGCCATGAGCAATCTGTTGTGCTGCGCTTATAACATTGCTACTCATGCCTAAAGCACTCGCGAAGTCGTTGGCAGTACCTACTGGTATTATGCCAATCTCAGGGTCTAATTCCTTGCTTTTTATAGCGTTTACAACATAGTTTATTGTGCCATCGCCACCACATATAACCACTAACTCCGTATTCTCATAGCCCTCAAGAGGGTTTTTTGAGAAATCTATCTTGCGGGGTTTGATATCAATACCAACCTCTTTGAAAACCGCCTGAATGTCCCTTACGCGACTCTTTATATTACCTCTACCCGAGGAGGTGTTGTATATTAGCAATGCTCTCATGACTCTCCCCAAAGCTACTTAAGTGACTCAGAACAGACTATGCGATAATCCTCCTCGCCAGCAAAGATGAAGTAGTAGTCCCAGCCAAATTCATGGTTGCAATACTCAGCCAAACGCTCTACATCGCCACTGCTACCCATTGACATGAACATTGTTGCTGCAGCATCTGCCTCTGCGCATGTTGGTGCTATCACCGTAGCAGATAGTAGTGAACTAACAACACTATATCCAGTCTTGGGATTTAGCGTATGAACAACCTTCTCTCCCTCTGCCGTTAGGTAAAAACGGCGATAGTTTCCCGATGTGGCAACGGCTCTATCAGTTATGCGGATAATCTTCTCGAAGGAGTCCATTGCCATGTTCCCATCGTACGGAGTCTCTATGGCTATAGACCATCTATCGCCCTGAGCATTGCATCCTTTGCAGCGTATCTCACCACCAATATTTACCATGTAATCTGCTATGCCTAACGCCTCTAACTTTGCTGCTATAAGGTCAACGGTGTAGCCCTTGGCAATGGAGTTGAGGTCTATCTGCATGCGGCTATCTTGCTTATGCACTCTGCCGCTTTCAACGCTTAACATTTGGTATCCTACAAACTCAATCAAAGAGTCTATGTTGATCTTCTTTGTAGCATCCGTTTTTCCAAAACCCCAAGCATCGGTTAGCGGCTTTATGGTGATGTCGTATGCACCATCACTTAGCTCCGAGAAGCGGCGTGCCAACTCGATGTTATAGGCGATATGGCTATCCAACGAGTCAGTCTGGTTGTTATTTATGCGACTTATGAGCGAAGTTGGTGAGAATATCGACATGGAGTTTTTCGACTCGGTATCAACTCTATGAATGATATCTGCTATCTCCTCTTTCGATTTGTTGGTTTTGCACTTTATCTGTACGAATGTTCCGAGTGCTTCTGACTCTATATTAACGAAGTTTGTACTCACACCACAACCTCCGCAAAAGAGTGATAGTGTGATGACTACTACATATATTGACAGTGAGCGCAACTTGATTAACATTCTCAAAATATATATTTATATATATAACAGCGAGCAAAGATAACTAAATTTTCTAAATTTCCATCATGCTCCTCTCTTAAAGTTGCATATTTAGTGGAAAAATAGAAAAGTAATAAATGTTCACAAGTGTATTTATGATTGTTTAATTGGTATTATTTCTTCTTTAAAAAGAATATAAAACACCTTTAAAAGATGTGATTATGCGTTTCTGTCTGTTCTATTGTGTTGTTGTAAAGAAGAGACTCTTCGGAGTTGTTAAGTGTCAAAGATGAAAAAATAATGGAAATATCCTCTTTTTCTATGAAAAAAGGTTTGTCGTTCGCAAAAAATAGTGTATCTTTGCGCCACGCTCCGGCAGGATCTAAGGTAAGGATGATCTGTCGTGGAGTGGAACCAGGTGCGTAACCATCAGGTAATGAAAGTGGTGCGTGCCATAAAATCTTAATTATTATGTATTTGACACCTGAGAAGAAGCAGGAGTTGTTTGGCCAGTACGGCAAGTCAACAACCGACACAGGCTCACCTGAGAGCCAGATCGCGTTATTCACCTACCGTATCAACCACCTTACCGAGCACATGAAGAGCAACCGTCACGACTACGGTACACAGCGTTCATTGTTGCGTCTTGTAGGTAAGCGTCGTAAGTTGCTTATGTACTTGAAGGAGGTTGATATCGAGCGTTACCGCGCGATTGTCAAGACACTCAACCTTCGTAAGTAAGAGTGTGCAAGAAATGAAGGCAGCACTTCGGCGTTGCCTTCATTTTGCAGTGAAATCAATGATGATTTGAGATATATTTGAGGAAATTTTTTTAGAGGTTTTTAGAAATTTTATGGAAGCTAACAAGTTGTACAATGCTGTACAGAAGACAATCACCTTGGCGGATGGTCGAGAGATTATGATTGAGACCGGTAAGCTTGCAAAGCAGGCTGATGGTTCGGTGGTTGTTCGCATGGGTGACACAATGCTTTTGGGTACTGTTGTTGCCGCTAAGGATGCAAAAGAGGGTACCGACTTTATGCCACTTCAGGTGGAGTATAAGGAGAAGTATGCCTCATGTGGTCGTTTCCCTGGTGGCTTTATGAAGCGCGAGGGTAAGGCAAGCGACTCAGAGATTTTGGTTGCTCGTCTTATTGACCGTGCATTGCGTCCACTCTTCCCTGCAGATTACCATGCCGAGGTATTTGTAACTGTAAATCTTATCTCGGCTGAGAAGGATATTCAGCCAGATGCGCTTGCTGGTTTGGCTGCATCGGCTGCTTTGGCGGTATCGGATATCCCATTCGGTGGTCCTATCTCAGAGGTTCGCGTAGCTCGTATTGGTGGTGAGTATGTCATCAACCCAGGTTTCGAGGCTATGGCGGATGCTGACCTTGATATCATGGTAGGTGGTACTATCGACAACATCCTTATGGTTGAGGGTGAGATGAACGAGGTATCTGAGGAGGTTATGCTTGGTGCTATCATGTTCGCACATGAGGAGATTAAGAAGCACTGTGCTGTTCAGATTGAGCTTATGAAGGAGCTTGGTAAGGATGTTAAGCGTGAGTACTGCCACGAGACTAACGACGAGGAGCTCCGCCAGACTATCATCACTGAGCTTTACGATAAGGCATATGCTATCGCTACAAGCGGTACTATGAAGCACGAGCGTTCAGATGCTTTCGATGCGTTGGAGGCAGAGTTCGCATCACGCTTTACTGAGGAGGAGCTCGAGGAGAAGGCTCCACTTATCCACAAGTACTTTCACGATGATGTTCAGAAGAAGGCTATGCGTAACATGATCCTCGATGAGGGTAAGCGTTTGGATGGCCGCCGCACTGATGAGATTCGTCCTATCTGGTGCGAGGTCGGTTACCTTCCACGCGCTCACGGTTCTGCAATCTTTACTCGTGGTGAGACTCAGTCATTGACCACTGTAACTCTCGGTACTAAGCTTGACGAGAAGCAGAAGGATGAGGTTTTGGTACAGGGTACAGAGCAGTTTGTATTGCACTACAACTTCCCTCCATTCTCTACAGGTGAGGCACGCCCAGCGCGTGGTTTGAGCCGTCGTGAGATTGGTCACGGTCACTTGGCATGGCGTGCATTGAAGCCTATGGTTCCAGTAGGTGAGGAGAATCCATACGCAGTACGCGTAGTATCAGATATTTTGGAGTCTAACGGTTCATCATCTATGGCAACTGTATGTGCTGGTACATTGGCACTTATGGATGCAGGTGTTAAGCTCCGCAAGCCAGTATCAGGTATCGCTATGGGTCTTATCTCAGACTCTGCAACAGGTCGTTGGGCTGTGTTGTCAGATATCTTGGGTGATGAGGATCACTTGGGTGATATGGACTTCAAGGTTACAGGTACACGCGATGGTATCACTGCAACTCAGATGGATATCAAGGTTGATGGTCTTTCATACGAGGTATTGGCTAAGGCTTTGGAGCAGGCTCGTCAGGGTCGTCTTCACATCTTGGACAAGCTCGTTGAGACTATCGCTGAGCCACGCGAGGACTACAAACCATTCGTGCCTCGTATCGTTCAGATCTCAATTCCTCAGGAGTTTATCGGTGCTGTTATCGGCCCTGGTGGTAAGGTTATCCAGGAGATTCAGAAGACCACTGGTACAACAATCACCATCACAGAGGTTGATGAGAAGGGTATCGTTGATATCTTCGGTCAGGATAAGGAGGCTTTGGATGCAGCATTGGCT
>JAZRRF010000012.1:0-7360 GCA_045650465.1 Alistipes sp. | reverse complement strand
AGATGTGGTGCATCGCAAAATAAAACACTCTGGGATAGTACATATAGTACAGCCCAGAGTGTTGTTTTTGGGATGTGCCGCAGATTACGGCTTATCACAAGAAATTACTCGAAGTAGGTCTCCTGAGAGCCACTATGCCTTCCGTCGATGTAGATATCTACGCGGTAGGTACCCTTCTCGAAATGAGAACCATCGTAGTAGATACTTACAGGGACTGATTGGTTCTCGTAGTCCACCTTACGGAGCGCTGATGCCATCATCTCCTCGCCCTCGTACATAAAGAGTATCATATCCTCAGACGATAGAACATAGCCATCAGGGGCTGTGATACATATATATATACTCTTCTCGCCTGGCTCGGCAAGCTCGTTGGCTGTAAGTTCAAAGTCAACGCGGAGACGAGCAGCCTGCTTAACACGACGCACCTCCTTAGAGTTATCGTTAAGAGCTACAATACGCACACCGCTGGCGCGGATAACTGAGCCTATACGCACCTTAGTACCAAGCTCGTCGGCACGCTCCTCGGCAACATCTGCACGGAGCTGCGCGGTGGTAATCTCCTTCTTATATGCCACATTCTCAGCCTGCAGATTGTTGTTTATGGTGTTGAGCGAGTCAATCTGACGGAGGTAGCCCTTCATAACGCCACGAAGCGTCTCGACCTCCTTCTTATACTTTGCAAGCTGGTTGTAGTTGTAGGTGCGCTCCTTCTGCAACTGCTCGAGCATCGTCACTGCCTCCTGATACTTTATCATCATCGTATCGTTGCGATCCTTCAACTCCTCGAGCTCATGCACAAGGCTCTCGGCATCCCTTTGCAGGAGTGCGTTCTGCTCCTCGAAGAGCTGGCGTGCAGACTCAACAATGGCGTAGTCCTCCTTGATGCTACGATACTTCACGATGTAGCTTATACTGAAGTAGGCAGTGGGTAGAAGTAGTAACACAAGGATAAGAAGCATGGTCTTAAGCCCCTTAATGGAGCGTTCATTGCGCTCAATCTCTACCTCTAAGTCCTCAACATGCGCACTATCAACATCCGTTACGCTCTCAAACTCAGGCATCTTCACGCTCTGAGGCTCTGCAACAACAACACGCTCCACAGGCTTCTCCTCCGTGGTAGTGTGCGTATCGTTGAGTGTTCTTTGTGTGCTACGCTCAGCGATGATATCATTGAGTGTCTTTGGCGATTTCTCCACAGTAGCCTCCGCCACAGAGGTATCCACAGCTGGGCTCTCACCCGCTAATGGTGCGCCACATACGGGGCAAGCCTTAGACTTGCTCGATACGGGATTACCACATTTTTCACATCTTATAAGTGCCATAATACAATTTTATCTCTTTAATTTGTCTGCAAAGATAACGCTTTATTACGAATTTATGATATATCCGAGAAGTCGATACGCTCCTTTTTCTTATGACGGTCACGCAACTCCCTAAGAGATAGATGCTCCGGACGCGATAGGTCAGCATCATCAGCCAAGATAGCGAGTGCCTCGTTACGCGTAAGCTCCATAATCTGGGTGTCGGTAGCCAGATTTGCGATGTTTAGCTCGAAGGCCTCACCACTCTGCTGCGTGCCGTGTATATCGCCTGCACCACGCAACTTAAGGTCGAGCTCCGAGAGCTCAAAGCCATCGTTGGTAGCACACATAGCCTCCAACCTCGCACGCCCATCCTTCGAGAGCTTATCTCCCGACATAAGGATGCAGTAGGACTGCTCGCCACCACGACCTACACGACCGCGTAGCTGGTGGAGCTGCGACAGACCGAAGCGCTCGGCAGACTCGATGACCATAACCGTAGCGTTGGGGACATCAACACCCACCTCAATAACCGAGGTAGCAATCAATATATCCGCCTCGCCACGCTTAAACTGAGCCATAGCCGCATCCTTATCCTCGGGCTTCATCTTGCCGTGGCATACCGTAATTCTATACTGTGGCAGTGGGAAGTCACGCGATATGGACTCGAAGCCATCGTAGAGGTCTTTGTAGTCCATCTTCTCCGACTCCTTGATAAGTGGATAGACGATATATACCTGACGACCCTTGGCTATCTCCTGTCTTAGGAAGCCAAACATCCTCAGACGCGCAGAGTCGAAGTAGTGGTAGGTGCGTATAGGCTTACGACCAGGTGGTAGCTCATCTATGACCGAGACCTCCAAATCGCCATAGAGCGTCATCGCCAAGGTGCGAGGTATAGGCGTTGCGGTCATAACAAGGATATGCGGAGGCTGCTGGTTCTTGGTCCATAGCTTAGCACGCTGCTCAACACCGAAGCGGTGCTGCTCGTCGATGACCACATATCCGAGGTTTGCAAACTGCACCCTATCCTCGATAAGGGAGTGCGTACCTATAAGTATATCCACCTCACCCGAGGCTATGCCCTCAAGTGCCGTGCGGCGCTCCTTAGCCTTGGACGAGCCTGTAAGTACGGCAACTCTGACATTCAGCCCCTCGGCAAAGCGCGACATAGAGGCGAAGTGCTGACGCGCCAATATCTCCGTAGGTGCCATGATGCAGGCCTGAAAGCCATTATCCACGGCAAGCAACATAGACATAAAGGCAACCATGGTCTTACCGCTACCTACATCGCCCTGCAACAGGCGATTCATCTGCTTGCCCGATATCATATCCGAGCGTATCTCCTTGATTACGCGCTGCTGAGCACCCGTAAGTGCAAAGGGGAGTTTATGCGTATAGAAGGTGTTGAACGCCTCACCCACACGCGGAAAGAGAAAGCCTCCACCACGCCTCTGACGCGAGCTACGGCGTGCCTGAATGGTTAGCTGCACACCGAGCAGTTCATCAAACTTTAGGCGATACTGCGCCTGTTTGAGCATCTCGGCAGACTGCGGAAAGTGGATGTTGTATATCGCCTCCCTAAGCGATATAAGCCCCAAGCGGCGGCGCATAGCCTCACTGAGTGGGTCAACAAAGGCTGTGGGACTCGTTGCTACAAGCTGCCACGCGTTATAGACTATGGTGTGCATAGCCTTAACCGTTATTGTCTGCGAGAGCTTCTCGGTAGAGGAGTAGATGCCCTGAAAGCCACTCTCCACCTTACGCGATAGCGCCTGCTCGACAGGCTCAATCTCGGGATGTACAAGGCTCACACGCCCCTTGAAGATGCTGGGGCGACCAAAGATGATATACTCGCGCTGTAGCTCCACGCGCTTCTCTATCCACTTGATGCCGTGAAACCAGAGCAACTCGGCCGTGCCTGTGGGGTCGGTGACCTCGACAATCATACGCCGCTTAGCACCCTCACCCATATAGGAGATGCCAACCACCCTACAGCGTAGCTGGACATAGGTGCTCTCCATAGTCTCGTCAATCTCGTTAAGACGAAAGATGCGTGTGCGGTCGATATAGCGATAGGGGAAGCGCATGAGCAGGTCGCCAACAGTGCGCACACCCACCTCACGCTCCAAGAGGCGCGCACGAACTTCGCCCACACCACCCACAAACTTTATCTCTCTACTAAGAATATCGGACATCGACCACCAACCGTATAGTGTTAAATCTCTGTTATTGAGCGCACAGGAGCAATCTTCTCCAAACGCTCCTTACCCTTAAGGTCCACAATCTCGACAATGAAGACGAACTCCTTGACCTTAACGCCGTACTCCTTGCCGTTGACCACAATCTTCTGCGCCTCCAACGACTCTGCCAAGCCCTCGGCAGTACCTCCCGTAGCGAGGACATCATCGAGGATTGTCACCTCGAACCTTTCGCCCTGAGGCTTACCCGCAGCGATATCGCTGAGGCGGTAGTAGAGCTTGTCGAAGCCATACTCCTTCTCGATAAGCACCTCGTGGAGGTCGCCCTCAGCGAATGGAAGCTTACCACTCTTACGCACAGGCACGATATTCTCGATATGCTCAGCACTTGTAAGCAGTGGCGCAGCAAACAAGAAACCTCGCGCCTCAGGAGCGATGATGTTTGGTGTTGTACAAGCCTCAGCAACCTTGGCTGTAAGCTCCTTAAAGACCGCCTTATTCTGTAGAAATGGGATGATATCAACAAACACGATACCCTCCTTAGGGAAGTCCTTATAATATTTTAGTACCTCTTTCATAATGTGTTACTATTTACGGTATTTATACTTGCCCTCGGTCAAATCCTCCACATCGAAGCACTCATAAACCATGGTGTAGCCACCATAAGCGAGGTTCGAGGTGCCGTGTGTCTCCTCCTCATAGAGGAAGCCGAGGCGGTTATCCCTCTGCCAAGCCATTGTTGAGTATGCCGAGTTGAGCGTTGTCACCTGCTTTACACCATCCCAATCGCTGGCAATCATCTGAGGTGTAAGATAATCCTCAAACTCATCGTTAAGCTCCTTGTAGTAGATACCTACATTCGAGCGATTAGGTCCCAAAGGCACAGACTGCAACAAGATATACATAGCTCTATTATCGGCAACGCGTGTTACAGGGACGAGCATAACCTCACCATTTGTAGAGTTATCCTTAGCCTCAACGCCACCATTCGATGCACCCGAGAAGGCAACCTTATCCCAAACACCCGTACCCATGTTCACATCCGAGTATGTAAACATGTTGTAGTAGCGACCACCTGTGTAGCGCGAGCTGATGAGTATTGCGCCATTAGGCAACTCCTCGACCTTAGGCTCATCGGCTGTGTTATAGACCGCAGGGGTGTTGATATCGCCCAAGACCTTCCAGCTCGAGCCAAAGTCATCCGAGAAGAGGACATAGTTCATGTGCTTAGCGTACCTATCGCGCACCAACACAGCACAATACAGACGGTAGTAGTCACCCACCTTAACCGTACGGCTCTGCATGATACGACCCGAGGCTACGAACATCGAGCGCACAGGACCATAGGTGGAGTTATCGAACTGCGAGTAGATAGACTCGGCAATATCCTGAGGCTCACTCCATGTCTTGCCACCATCCTCCGAATAGAAGCGGGCTATGTTTTGATGATTCTGGCGTGTGCCATTCTGGAACGACACATTACCCGCACACGACAACAACAAGACGCGGTTGGACTCTCTGTCCGCCACGATACATGGGTCACCAAAGCCCACATTCATAAAGTCGGGAGACTCGGCACCCTGACCCTCGATAATGGGCATAACCTCGCTCCATGTATTACCATTGTCGTACGACAGGCGGTAGTGCAGGTCTATACGACCCTTATCCGTTACGCCAATATCCGTACCACTATGGCGGTAGTCCGCAACGGCGATAAGCGTACCCTCCTTAGTCACTGCAAGGGCAGGGATACGATAAGGGATATCGTTAGGGTTAAGCAACTGAAAGACCTCGAAACGCTCGGCTGGAGGTAGTTGTGGCTCAGGATTATTCTGACCTGCGCCATTTGGCTTTGTGCAGCCACACGCCATAAATGCAACGCCAACAACGGTCATTGCAAGCAATCTAAAACTTCTCTTCACGGCACTAACTATTTACGGTAAGTGTAGTATGCACCCGCCTGACATGTAGGCATAAGCACGATGTCGTTAACATTCATGTGGGCTGGGAGGTTGAGCATCCACTCGATAGCCAAGGCTATATCATCGCCCTGCAACGCCTCAACACCACGATATACACCCTCTGCACGCTCCTTATCGCCATGGAAGCGCACCTCCGAGAACTCGGTCTCCACCATACCTGGGCGCACCTCACCAACCTTGATACCTGCGCTGAGCAAGTCGGCACGCATAGCCTGAGATATGGCGTGTACGGCGTGCTTAGAGGCGCAATATACCGCACCATTCTCGTATGGCTCAGTACCTGCGATAGAGCCTATATTGATGATATGACCACCCTTGCCAGCCTCGACCATAGCGCCGCTGATAATCTTGGTTACATAGAGAAGCCCCTTGACATTGGTGTCAATCATAGCATCCCAATCTGCCGAGTCGCCCTTATCGATATGCTCCAAACCCGCAGCAAGACCTGCGTTATTAACAAGCACATCCACACGGCCAAGTGGCTTCAAATACTCGATACACTCCGCCTCAGAGCGAACATCGAAGTTCAAAGCAACACACTTTGCCCCCTTAGCCTCAACCTCGCTCTTGAGTGCCTCAAGACGCTCCTTACGGCGACCTGTGATGATAATCTCTGTGTCGGGGTTTGCAAGACGCAACGCTGTAGCGCGACCAATACCCGATGTAGCTCCTGTAACAAGAATTCGTTTCATAGTTTTATAGTTTTATGTTGATTACTCCTAATAGCTCTCTGCTTCACCGATTACGCATAAACGCACAATCATGCAAAGATAGGGAAAATTCGTAAATTTTGCAATTAGTTAAGGGTGATTAAGGGTGTTTAGGGGTTTTTAAGGGTTATTAGGGGTTATTAGGGTTGTTGCTGCCGAGCGCTTTGCACTGCCTTGCGGTTGTCCGCGACCTCTGATACCCGACCTCGCTCCCGTCCCTATCGTCTCTCTTGTCCCTCTCGTCCCAAAAAAAACAAGAGACCCGAGAGACGAAAGAGACGAAAGAGACGAAAGAGAAGTCGCGGACAACCGCACTTTTCACTTTTCACTTTATAAACACGCGTCGCAGACACCACACCTTTCAGTTTTCACTTTTCACCTTTCACTTTAGAACGGGCATGCCTCCTCCGAGATGACCATATCGGCGATGTCGGCACCTGTGCCGTGGGGGAGGTGCCCCTCTACGAACTCCGAGATGCGGTAGCTGAAGCCTATCTCGCGCGCTATAGGCTCAATCTTGCGTTGCCACTCGGTGTAGCCCTTGCCCTCGTCGGGGTAGAGGATGACACGGCGACCCTTAAGCGCGGTGAGACGCTCCGCCGTAAGACCCGAAAGGGAGTCGGTGGCGAGCCACACCATGTCGGGGTAGAGTATCGCACCTATATGTGCGGTCTTGTACGCCTCGACAATACCCACCACAGCCTCAGGTCGCTCAGGCAGTAGATGCTCACCATAGAGGCACTGCGTAAGTTGCCAAACATCGGGCAGTTGACCCCGTTGTAGCATGATGCTATGCACCCAGTTTATGCTCCCCGCCTCCTTTTTGCGGTGTCCCGATATTGGGTCGTACGCCATAATCTTACCCGTGCGCACACGCCCCTCGATGTCGCGCTGCCAAAAGACCGAGGCACCCTCCTTTGTCGCCCCTATGCCGTAGAGCGTGGCTATGCGCTCAGCCTCCACAATGCCGTAGGTGTTTATAATCCATAGCAGGTGGTCAGCCATAACACCACGATTTATACTCCCCTCAACCACCCACTCAGGTATGGTGCAGATAGGGCGAGGTGGAGGAGTTTGGAATTTGGAAATTTGGAAATTCCCTATGTATTTCCAATTTTCCAAATCTCTCTTCCAAGGGTTATCAGTAAAATATTGTTTAGGGGTAT
>JAZRRF010000011.1:0-12754 GCA_045650465.1 Alistipes sp. | reverse complement strand
GGCGGAGGTCAGATTGTTATTGAAGGTGTACCCGAAGCAGGAGAAGAGGACATCTATCCTGTGAATACCTTCGGACAGATTGCCGAATACTGCAACACCCACAACATCAGGCTTTACGAATATATCGAAATGGTCGAGGGTGAAGAAATCTGGGACTACCTTCACGAAATATGGAAGGCAATGAAAAATGCCATCAACGCAGGTCTTTCGACAAGGGGCGTACTTGACGGCGGTCTCGGTGTTGGAAGAAAGGCACAGTTCCTTTACAATCAGTCCCACATTGACGAAAGCGACATCACAAGGGAAAACCGCCTTGTCTGTGCCTATGCCTTTGCTGTCAGTGAGCATAACGCAGGTGGCGGCGTGATTGTAACCGCTCCTACCTGCGGTGCCTGTGCAGTGCTTCCCAGCGTGCTTAAATATATGCAGGACAAGAAGCGTTTCACCGATGATGACATCTGCCGTGCTCTTGCAGTAGGCGGTCTTGTGGGCAACCTTGTCAAAACAAACGCTTCAATCAGCGGCGCTGAATGCGGCTGTCAGGCTGAAATCGGAACGGCCTGCTCAATGGCCGCTGCGGCTCTTTGCGAGCTTTTCCATATGGGTATCGGTCAGATTGAATATGCCGCCGAGGTTGCAATGGAGCATATGCTCGGTCTTACCTGCGACCCTGTGTGCGGTCTTGTGCAGATACCATGTATCGAGCGCAACGCCTATGCAGCAGCGCGCGCCTTGGATGCCAACCTCTACTCAATGTACACCGATGGTCACCACCGCGTATCGTTCGACAAGGTCGTAGCGGTGATGAAACAGACAGGTCACGACCTCCCATCAATCTACAAGGAGACAGGTGAGGGCGGCTTGGCGAAAGACTTTTTCTAAAGTGAAAACTGAAAGGTGAAAACTGAAAAATATGGTGTCTGCGACGCATATAAACTGAAAGGTGAAAAGTGAAAAGTGTGGTGTCTGCGACGCATATAAAACTTGCGCGAAGCGCTCCTTACTTTTCAGTTTTCACCTTTCAGTTTTCACTTAAAAAAGTTATTCACAACATTTTTAAGATAGAGCGCAACACGCTGGAAACACTTCTCCACGGTTGCGCTCACTTCGTAGATAGTCTCAAGTCGGTTGTTGATGCGTTTTATGGTTGCATGCAATGATACATAATAGACAACTATAGCCACCGCAATAAACAACATAGCGACAATTAGCCACGCAAGAATGGCACTACCGACAAGCTTCGTAACTGCGAGTGCGAGTGCCACTGCTAAGGCCATAGCCCCAACAAACAGCATACAAACAAACAACACCAACGACATAACAACTACGATATTATGCGACTACTCATCGCAATCACACTCCTCGCCCTCACAGCCACAATGGCCATGACGCATACGCTCCTGAGCCTCGTTAATAGCTGTGCGTATCTTGCCACGAAGTTCCCTACCAGACTGAGGCGTTACAAGCATCGCCACAGCAGCACCTACAACCGCACCTCCAAGTGCAAGAAGCAGACAAACAGATCCTTTTTTCATAACCTAAACAAATTTAAGAAATACAACCATCATAACTACAAATCGCACGCCACAAAAGATCATCGTAACACAAAAATGAGTATCTTTGCGCTATGAATACCAATCACCACATAGTAGCCTTCAGCGGTCATCGCAACTATGACGGCTCCGCTGATACTGAGCTTCGCCAAACTATTGAGAAGCTATACGCTTCGGGGGCTCATACATTTCGCGTGGGTATGGCAGAGGGGTTCGACCTCGCTGCAGGTAAGGCACTATTGGAACTTATTACACAACACGATGATATAACCATTGAGGCGCATATCCCCTACCCTGCCTTTGCCACGCGCCTTAAAGGCGATGAGCGCAAGTTATACGATGCTGTGGTGAGCAACGCCAAAATTATCAGATATGCAGGCTTTAGCTATCAACACGACATCTTCCACCGCCGTAACGACATGCTTGTAGATCGTGCCACACACCTTATAGCATGGTGGAATGGCACACAGAGCGGCACAGGATATACCGTCACACGCGCCCGCAAACAGGGGTGTAATATCATCAATCTCCACCCTACGGCAACGGTAGAACTGAGGCTGCTATAGGTATAAATTGTTACAATTATATTAAATTTCTTCTTAATTAGTACATATACCACCTCTTGAATAGCAAAAATATAATATCTTTGTCCCAGAATACTAAACAAACGAATATATGAGAATGAAGCACTATCTTTTGGCAATTGCAGCATTGGTCGTATCAATGACTGCCTCAGCACAGAGCAATAACACATTTGCAGATGAGCATCTATCCTTGTCTGGTTACCTTCAGGGCGGTTACTCTTGGAATAGTGATAGTAACCCAGAGGCTACATTCTACCTTAAACGCGCGCGTTTAAGCCTTACAGGTAGTGCTCCAGAGGAGAAGTTCGACTATCGTCTTCAGGTCGATATGGCAGGCAGCCCAAAGATTTGTGACCTCTACTTCCGCTATAAGCCATCACCTGCATTCAGCATGCAGTTGGGTCAGTTTAAGCTACCATTCGCCATTGAGAACGACCTTTATGGTCCTACGAAGTTTGAGTTTATCGACTACTCATACATCACAACTCTCTTTGCACGCAATAATGCTAAATATGACGGTTTAGCAGCAACAGGTCGTGACCTTGGTTTCCAAGTGTATGGTTCATTAGGCGAGGCTGACGGCTACCACGCGTTGAGCTACAATATTGGCTTCTTCAATGGTGCAGGCATCAACGGCACAGACCACAACAGCTCAAAAGATTTTGTTGGTCGTGTTATCTACAAGCCATCTAAGGAGCTATCTTTCACAGCATCATATATGTATGCCGAGACAGATGTAAAGATAAATGAGGAGATTACAAGACATTATGTTGAGTCGCCACGCTGGGCTATAGGTGCCATATACGACAATAAGAGTGTGCTTGTACGCTCAGAGTACGCCGAGGCTCGATTTGGCGATATGCATGTTGCATCCTTCTACGCTATGGCGGGTTATCAGCTAACCAAGACTTGGGGCCTATATGCTCGTTACGAGTTCCTAAACCACGAAAACCAGTCTAAACATCGCGACAATTTAGACCGCATTACCATAGCTGGCGTATTCAAACCATATGATTTTTTGCGTATTCAGATGAACTACTCTCACACCATAAAACAGACACATGAGCCATACGGCACAGGTCTAAACATAATGGTTACTACAATATTCTAACTAACTAATTAACAGATGAATAAATTTAAGACCGAGGATTGGATAGTCACAATCCTCAGCCTCCCTCTACTCCTTATCGCAGGCTTTGCAGCCATGCTTCCAGGCGGAGGCCCAAAAATACCCGAGACGCTAATAACCCTTGATGCGTGGCTTAATATTGGCACACTATTCGTTATCGCCTTAGCTCTACTATTTATTGGTAATAAGCTACTTGGACGACCACTCAAGGGGTTACTCCTCTCCTTTACAGTCATCTTTGCCATAGCGGTATTGGCGCAGTGGATAGCGAAGATTGATGCCGTTAAGTACTACGGCTTTGAGGCGGTATTCTTCTCTGTCATCTTCGGACTTATTGTACGCAACCTCTTCCGCGTGCCTGAGTGGCTTAAGCCCGCCATTCAGGGCGAGTTCTTCATCAAGATTGGTGTTGTATGCCTTGGTGCTACGGTACTCTTTTCGGATGTTATGAAGTCGGGAGCTGCGGGACTTATTCAGGCAGTCATGGTCGTGGGCATAGTATGGTTCTTCGCCTATTGGCTTGCCCGCAAACTTAAGGTCGATAGAGCAACAGCCATGACCTTGGCGAGTGGTTGTTCTATATGCGGAGTATCGGCATGTATTACAGCTGCGGGTGTGGCTGGTACGGATAAGAAGAAGCTATCCTATGTAATCTCTTTGGTACTAATCATCGTCGTACCAATGATTTACCTTATGCCATGGTTAGCCGAGATGATTGTTCCACTTCTTAGCGACAACCCCGCTATTCAGAGCGAGATTACAGGTGCATGGATAGGTGGCACGATAGATACCACATCGGGTGTTGGAGCATCCTCGGAGATGGCTGGCGAGGTGGCACAAAAGACCGCCATCGTGGTTAAGGCGACACAGAATGTGCTTATCGGCGTTGTAGCATTCTTCATAGCACTCTACCTCTCGGCGCGCTCCGAGAGTGGCGAGGGCATGACACGCCCATCATTTGGCATCGTATGGGAGAAGTTCCCAAAGTTCATCCTCGGCTTTGTCGTTGCCTCGGCAATATTCAGCATCTTGCAGACACAGGATATGCTAACCCTCGATGCTAAAGGCAAGATTATAGAGACCGCACTTGCAAAGAATTTTTCTACATTCTTCTTCTCGCTATCGTTCGTATGTATTGGTATGGATACACGCCTGAAGGATATCGTATCGCGCGAAAATCGCCGTCCACTCTTCGCCTTTATTGGCGCGCAGATATTCAATATCGTGGTGACACTCTTTATCGCATGGCTCATGTTCGGCATCATCAAGCCAGCGATATGGCATTAAACTAAGAACGCTATAAATCAAAGAGGCTGACTAAAAAGTAACTTAGCCAGCCCCATAAGAGAGTGAATAAAAAGATGTAGTTTTAGGCTTGCGAAGCCCGAAAAAGCGGAGTTTACTGAGCGCAAATGAGCATTTTGAGGGCAAGCGTAACGACAAAATACACTTTTTATTCACTCTCTTTGATTTTTTCTACCAACACAGAACACCCATCCTCCAACAGGTCGAGCACAAGTTCAAAGCCCTCATGTCCCTCGTAGTATGGGTCGGGGATGTAGGACCAATCGGGGTGGTTACGCAAGAATTCGCGGAAGCGATATATCTTCTCGTGCGCAGCACGGTCGGGCGCAAGACGGAACAGATTTTCGTAATTATTATCATCCATAGCAATAACCATATCGAAACGCTCGAAGTCCTCCTCACGAACCTGTCGCGCACGATGCGTCATAGGGATACCTCGCGCCTCGGCAGCACGCCTCATACGCGGGTCCGAGCGCTCGCCACTATGACCGCCGTATGTACCCGCAGAGTCAATCTCCACCCTATCACCAAGCCCCTCTCTCTCGACTAAAAGTCTGAGCATCGCCTCTGCCGCAGGGGAACGGCATATATTACCAAGACAGACAAAAAGTATGCGTGTTATCTTCTTCGTTTCCATAGGTTTGCTGGTATATGATTTATCATTAAACTTGGAACAAAGATAACACATTTAGTCGAAGTCACAAAATCAACGGGCTAATATTGGAGTTGGAGGGGTATTTCTACACCTGCGTACAAAACATTTGCCTCTTTTCTAAAAAAGTCAGAGACTTTTAATTATTTCTCTTTACTAATTTCTAATTACTAATTTTTTTTACTATCTTTGCGCCCGATACCTATACCTAAAGGTATAGATTCTTTCGAGTAGCGAGATAGTAAAACAAATATATGAAGATAGCTTTAGCTCAACTCAACTACACCGTTGGTGACATCAAATCCAACACCGAGAAGATTATCGCGACCATAGGTCGTGCTAAGGAGGCAGGCGCCGACATCGCTGTTTTTGCCGAGTTCGCAATCTCTGGAACTCCAGCATACGGTCTGCTCACCAAGACAACATTCCTAACACTTTGCGAGGAGGCTGTGGAGGAGATAGCCTCACAGTGCCGAGGCATAGCAGCCATCGTGGGTACACCATACCTAACCGCTGAGGGTGCTATCAGTGCTGCTGCATACATCGACCCTGAGGGCAACATCGAGTACATAGGCAAGCGCCATGTGACTGCTCGTCGCGAGATGGGATATATCGTAGGCTCATCTATCGGCAGCCACGCCATCCGTCTCCATGGTGAAATCCTCAATGTCGTTGTGGGCGATGACCTCAGCCACATTGATGATATTGATGAGGACATTGACGCAATCATCTCAGTGAATGCACGCCGCTATGGCAAAGGTATCCTATCACGCCGCTTCGACAAGGTTAGCCATATAGCATTCAGCGAGGGCAAGAGCGTTATTCTCGTAAATCAGGTTGGTGGCTCAGGAGATATTGTCTATGATGGCACATCGGGCGTACTTAATAGCGAGGGACAGCTCACCATGATACTCAAAAGTTTCGAGGAGGATATGCAGATTTACGACACCAAGGCCGAGAACAAGCCTTTCGAGGTTCCATTCACGACCTATAAGGATCGCACTCGCATGATTTATGAGGCTGCATGTTTGGGTCTTCGTGACTACTTCCACAAGAATGGCTACCGCAAGGCATGCGTAGGTCTTTCAGGTGGTATAGACTCATCTGTAGTGGCATGTTTGGCTGTTGGAGCTTTAGGCAAGGAGAATGTACGCGTATTGCTCATGCCATCGCCATTCACACCTAACGAGAGTGTGGAGGATGCTAAGCGTTTGGCAGAGAATCTCGGCGTTGAGTACAGCGTACTCCCTATCATCGAGGCGTACAATGCCATGGTTGGCACTCTACAGCCTGTGATTGGAGGTACGGAGTTTGATGCTACAGAGGAGAATATTCAGACACGCATCCGCACAACAATGCTTATGGCACTTCAGAACAAGACGGGTTATATGCTTCTAAACTCCTCGAATAAGAGCGAGAATGCTCTTGGTTGGTGTACGCTATATGGCGATACCTCAGGAACATTCAGCCCAACGGGAGATCTCTACAAGGGCGAGATATACGATGTTGCACGCTACATAAACGCCACATTTGGAGATATCATCCCTGAGAGCATTATCAACAAGGAGCCATCTTCGGAGTTGCGCCCTAATCAGAAGGATAGCGACCACCTACCACACTACGAGGTTATCGATGCCATCCTCTTCCGTATGATTGAGAAGAAGCAGCACCGTGAGGAGATTATCAACGCAGGCTTTGACTCTAAGGTTGTGGAGAAGATCCATAAGATGGTCATGGAGAACGAGAAGAAGCGATATCAGTTCCCTCCTGTATTGCGTCTATCGGCATGTGCCTTTGGTCATGAGTGGCTCATGCCATTGGTAAACCACTACTGCGACTAACCACAATATTGCAAGCAGATAATTAGGCGTATGAGCAACATCCAACACGAAGCCATTGTTGAGCGCGTTGAGGCAGACAAGGTCATCGTGCGCGTTGAGAAGAGAGGTGCTTGCGCGGGCTGCCACGCCAAGGGCATCTGCGGCGAGAGTGGCACGGAGCGCATCATTGAAGTTCGTACCCCATATACCTCGGAGTACAAGGCAGGTGATAGAGTTGTGGTTGCACTACTCAGCCCCTCTATGGGTATTATATCTGTTGTTTGGAGCTATGTCATACCTCTTGTTGTGCTTTTAGCTACACTCCTTGGTTGCAAAGGCATAGGTTTGGAGGATGGTCCTTCAGCATTGGCGTCTATAGTCGCTGTAGCCATATATTATGTGGTGTTATACTTGATAAGAAAAATATTTGAACGAAAGATAGAATTTACAATTTTTAAGGAGTTCTAAGATGAATACTTTAGTACTGACAGTTTTGACGCTCGGTGTGTTGGGTATCCTACTTGCTGTCATTCTCTATTTTGTAGCACAGAAGTTCCATGTCGAGGAGGATCCTCGTATTGATGAGGTGGAGAAGATGTTACCTGGAGCCAATTGTGGTGGTTGCGGCTTTGCAGGTTGTCGCGCCATGTCTGAGGCTTTGGTAACAAGAGACAACATAGCATCACTCTTCTGCCCTGTGGCCGGTGGTGATACGATGAAGTCTATCGCAGGTTTCTTGGGTAAGGTTGCCCCAGAAAAGGAGCCTATGGTTGCTACGATGCGTTGTGGCGGCAGTTGCGACAAGCGTCCTAAGGTTAACCACTACGACGGTGCTCTGAGCTGTGCTGTGGTCAACACCTTCTATGTGGGTGAGTCGGCATGTGCCTTTGGCTGTATCGGTTATGGTGACTGTGTCAATGCATGTAAGTTTGGTGCTTTGAAGCTAAACCCAGAGACAGGTCTTGTGGAGGTTGATGCAGATAAGTGTACAGCATGCGGTGCATGTGTCAAGGCATGCCCTAAGGGTCTTATTGAGCTTAGAAAGAAGTGGCCTAAGAACCGCGCCATATATGTAGCATGTCGCTCAAAGAACCGTGGTGCTGTGGTTATGAAGGCTTGTAAGGCGGGCTGCATTGGCTGTGGCAAGTGTGCTAAGGTGTGTGCCTTTGGTGCTATTACCATCGAGAACGACCTTGCATACATCGACCATGAGAAGTGTAAGCTATGCCGCAAGTGCGTAAACGAATGTCCTACGGGAGCTATCAAGATTGTAAATATGGACCCACTACCAAAGGAGCCTAAGGTTGCACCTGCGGTAAAGAGCGAGAGTAAGGCGGAGGAAACAAAGTAATGAAGAGTATGAGAACATTCCCAATAGGCGGTATTCATCCCGCTGATAATAAGCAGTGGAGCAAGGATAAGGCTATCGAGGTTTTGGAGCTTCCAAATGAGGTTCGCGTAGTCTTAACACAACATATCGGTGCACCAGCAACACCCAAGGTAGCAAAGGGCGACAAGGTGCTTACAGGTCAACTTATAGCTGAGGCTACAGGCTTCGTGTCGGCAAATATCCACTCACCAATATCTGGTACGGTAACAGCTATAGACTCTCTACCTAATGGTCAGGGACAGCGTCAGAATATGATTGTCATCAAGCGCGAAGGCGACGAGTGGGTTGAAAGCATCGACCGTAGCACAGAGCTAAAGCGCGAGTGTGAGCTCAGCCCTAAGGATATCATCGCAAAGATTAAGGATGCAGGTATCGTAGGTCTTGGTGGCGCACAGTTCCCCGCACATGTAAAGCTCTCTATTCCAGATGGTCAGAAGGCTGAGGTGTTAATCATCAACGGTGTGGAGTGTGAGCCATACCTAACATCGGACTACCGCAACATGATTGAGCGTGGCGAGATGTTGCTCACAGGCGTTGAGATTATCATGCGCGCTATAGGTGTTGAGCGCGCGGTTATCGGCGTTGAGAACAACAAACCAGATGCTATTGCACACCTCAACGCTCTCATTGCAAAGGATAACTATCGCGGCATCGAGGTTATGCCTCTAAAGCTACGCTACCCACAGGGTGGCGAGAAGCAGCTTATCGCCGCAGTTACCGGTCGTCAGGTACCACCTCCACCAGCACTTCCAATCTCTGTTGGCGCTGTGGTATGCAATGTATCATCTGCTATCGCTATCTATGAGGCGGTACAGAAGAACAAGCCTCTTATCGAGCGTGTTGTGACCGTAACAGGTAAGCACCTTAGTTCGACACACAACCTCATGGTACGCTTTGGCACATCCGTAAATACACTCCTTGAGAAGGCTGGTGGTCTTCCTGAGGGCGATGTAAAGATTCTCAATGGTGGACCTATGATGGGTCGTGCTATTGTTGATACTACTTCGCCTGTGATTAAGGGATGCTCGGGTATCACCATTCTTAGTGGCGCTGAGGCGGCACGCGGCACGGAGATGTCGTGCATCAAGTGTGCAAAGTGTGTATCGGCATGCCCTATGGGTCTTGAGCCATACCTGCTATCGAAGTTGGCTAAGTTGCAGAAGTGGGATATGGCCGAGGAGCACAACACCGTAGATTGCATCGAGTGTGGTTGTTGCTCATACACCTGTCCATCAAACCTACCTCTATTGGACTACATCCGTGTGGGCAAGCAGACCGTGATGACTATTATACGCGCGCGCGCAGCTGCGAATAGATAATAGGTAAAGCTAAGATTAACGATAATAAATGAGTTTATATATGGCAAACAGAATTTTTGCTTCGGCATCGCCACACATCCACGGAGGAGAGAGCACTCGCCGCATCATGGGTGATGTAGTGTTGGCACTGCTCCCAGCCTTGGCAGTATCGACCTATATCCTCGGCCTTAGAGTTCTTTTCATCACTGCCGTGGCTGTTGCAAGCTGTGTGGTGTTCGAGTATCTTATCAACCGCTTTTTCCTTAAGCGCAGCACAACCATTGGTGACCTCTCGGCAGTAGTCACAGGCGTACTTTTAGCCTTTAACCTCCCTGTGGGTATTCCATGGTGGATTGTAGTTATTGGTGCCTTGGTGGCTATCGGTATCGGCAAGATGACCTTCGGTGGCTTGGGCTGCAACCCCTTTAACCCAGCGCTCACAGGTCGTATCTTCCTACTTATCGCCTACCCCGTGCAGATGACCGACTGGACTACAGGCGTACCAGATGCACCCTCAGGCTCTACGCTCCTTGCAGATGTTAAGTACAACACATCGCTACTCTCGGAGGTTGACTTCCTACAGATGCTTGGTGGTCACATGAATGGCTCAATGGGAGAGATTGGTGCGTTGGCACTTATCCTTGGCGGTCTATACCTGCTATGGCGTAAGGTTATCTCATGGCATATCCCTGTTGCGGTGCTCGGCACTATGGCCATCTTCGCTGCATGTGTAGGTGCATCCAAGGGTGGCGCACTTATCTGGGAGTTGCCTCTGTTCCATATCCTTGCGGGTGGAGCGTTGCTTGGTGCTATCTATATGGCTACCGACTACTCAACATCGCCTATGACACACATGGGCATGATAATCTATGGCGTGGGCATCGGTCTGCTAACCATGATTATCCGCTTGTGGGGCGCATATCCTGAGGGTATGTCGTTCGCGATATTCATTATGAATGCCGCAACACCACTCATCAATAAGTATTGTCGTCCAAAACGCTTCGGCACTAAATAATCGGATGGTATGAAGAGTACACTTAAGAATATGGTCATTGTGCTGTTCTCGATAACAGCCATCTCGGCACTGCTTGTAGCCTTGGTCAACAATATGACTAAGGATGCCATAGCACTCAGCCAGCAGCAGACCAAGAATTTAGCAAAGTTCATTGTTCTCGACACCACAGCCGAGGAGGCACGCGTGGAGCGAGATACAACAATCAATATCGGCGACTTCGCAGTCACAGCAAGTACCGTAGTACGCAGTAGCGACAACACCGTTCTTGGCTACGCTGTCGAGGCACCAAGCATCACTAAGAGTGGCTATGCCGACCGCATAACACTTATGGTGGGCTTTGTGGAGCAGGATGGCGAGGCTATAATCAATGGCGTGGAGGTGCTCTCACAGAAGGAGACCCCAGGTCTTGGTGCAAATATGACCAAGGAGGATAACAGCCTTATTCGTAGCATCGCCAAGAAGAACCCTGCATCGCTAAAGTTCAGCGTAACAAAGGAGGGCGGCTCGTTTGATGCCCTCACAGGCTCGACAATATCATCACGCGCCTATGCTAATGCTGTGGAGACTGCCTACGCAGGCTACCTCTGGGCTACAGGTCGTCTTGATACGAGCAACGAGGCTTTGGATGCTGCACCATCGGGAGCATCTATGCCATACGAAGAGATGAATAACAACGAGCCTGAGGCTCAGAAAGGAGGCGACAATGAGTAAGCTTCAGATTATAACTAAGGGCATCCTTAAGGAGAACCCTACATTCGTTCTTATCCTCGGTATGTGTCCTACCTTGGGTGTTACCTCGTCGGCGATAAACGGTATGGGTATGGGCGTTGCTACAATGGCGGTGCTCATCATGTCGAACATCGTTATCTCACTTATCAAGAACCTTATCCCTGGCAAGGTGCGTATCCCAGCATTTATCGTGGTCATCGCCTCGTTCGTGACCATCATAGAGATGCTTATGCAGGCCTATGTGCCATCGCTCTACGCCTCGTTGGGTGTCTTTATTCCACTTATCGTGGTTAACTGCATCATCCTTGGTCGTGCCGAGGCATTCGCATCTAAGAATAGCGTTGTGGACTCAGCCCTCGATGGTATAGGTATCGGCTTGGGCTTCACCCTATCGCTTACGGTTATAGGTGCTGTGCGCGAGGTGCTTGGTGCTGGCTCAATCTTCGGCTATACATTTGCCGATGGCGTGATGCCACTACTCTTTATCCTTGCACCTGGTGGTTTCATCGTGCTTGGCTACCTTATGGTATTGTTTAACAAAGTTGCAAAACGATAAATAACATGAATATACTTATTGCAGAGAATATATCAAGCGAGGTATTGAATGGCTTCGCAACAGGTAGTGTCAGCGTTCAGGCTATCACCCTCTTCGCCATAGTTATCGGTGCTATCTTTGTTAATAATGTGGTGTTGTCGCAGTTCCTCGGCATCTGCCCATTCCTCGGCGTATCGTCTAAGGTAGATACATCCCTCGGTATGGGTATGGCTGTTACCTTCGTTATGGCACTCTCTTCGGTGGTTACATGGGCCATACAGAACTATATCCTCGTACCTTTCGGTATCGAGTATATGCAGACTATCACCTTTATCCTTGTTATCGCTGCCTTGGTGCAGATGGTTGAGATTGTGCTTAAGAAGATGTCACCAGCGCTATATCAGGCCCTCGGTATCTTCCTACCACTTATCACCACAAACTGTGCAGTGCTTGGTGTTGCTATCATCGCTATTCAGAAGGATTTTGACCTCCTCACAACCGTTATCTACTCAGTATCTACAGCCATAGGCTTCGCCTTAGCGTTGGTATTGTTTGCAGGTATTCGCGAGCGCTTGGAGGTTGAGGATACTCCTCAGGCTATGCGTGGTGTGCCTATCGCACTTATCACCGCAGGTCTCCTCGCAATGGCGTTTATGGGTTTTGCTAATGTGGTACCACTACCATAATTTTTAATGATAAGGCAGACATCTACTGCCGCTAACAAAAAGTCCCGACAATGAGCAG
>JAZRRF010000010.1:0-47022 GCA_045650465.1 Alistipes sp. | reverse complement strand
TTGTTACTCGTCCCATAATGGGAACAATACCGTTTTTCTCTTTGCTTCCGTTCACGTAGAACAGCACCTTAAATGTACTTCGCATAATCTAATCTTTTTTTGGTTACAAAATTAGTTATCAGCGAGTTATACATTGATATGCAAACTGACGCAGAACGATGAAACGTGACGACACAAAGAAAAACTTTACAGCATTATCGGGTAATGACTTGGCAACCGTTCTATCTCATTACCTTGCGTTTCTTTGCTAAATTGCCATCGTTGCTATTTCTGAGGTTTTCTGTTTAATGCGTTATGGCTCAGTTCAAAACGCAAAAATTGACCTTTTTTGCTCCGAGAACCGTAATTTTTTTAAAAAAAATTATAGATTATGAATTGGATTACATTAAAAGAAACTATTAGATGTGATTTATTAGATCGCAATTTAAAAGATCCAAAAATTAGATTGAGGGCTTTGGATAAAATCGAACGAATCCTAATAGAATTTTATCCTGAGTATATAACTGACACTGAGAATATTTCCGCAGTTGATAAGAATGTGTTTAAAAGGCAAATTGAAGCTAAGAAAGGTGGCCCACTCAATTCAGCAGAGAAGAGTGTGATAAATGATATTTACAGGTACTGTCTGGGAAATACAAATAATAATGTTTTGCCTCCAATAAGTAACTTGCCACAAGGCGAGAAATACCGAATAGTAGGCTGTCCATACTGCTTTACCGAGCTAATCTTGACTGAAGATATGTATGATGCAGAAACACTTCATTGTCCTAGATGTAATAACGATTTTCAAAGTCCAGTAGTTGAGGAAAAAAAGATAATGAGACTAAATCAAATATCTTCAAGTTTATTACAGAGAAGCCGTTTAACTCTAATGGTATTTTTTGGTTTTATAATCTTATTTGCCATTATTAGTTGTTTAAAGGGTTGCAATAATTTACAACGAACCCCAACTGAGTCTAACCGAGCTAATTCAGAGAACATAAAAATTCATGATTCCAAGAAAATTATTGGGGTTTGGGCTGATGATTTCCATGATGGCATATACCATAGGATAATTGAATCTCCAAAAGGAGTGTTTACTATGGAAATGGGCGATAAACGAAGTTGGATAGAGCAGTGTAGTCTAAAGCGAATTATAAAATATGGTGTTACAATATATAAAAATAGCGACTATGGTTACGATGATTATTACATTATCAACCAAGATAATAATCTAGAAGTATTTGATAATTATGGGTATATTGCCACCTACAAACGAACAAATAGATAACTATTTCAAGGGAGGTACGACCGGACTCTAACTGCTTTTAGTAGATTATGAGCAGACCATATGTCTGCAACAAGCCCCTCCCTTTACAAGGACAGGGGTTTGGTGTGGAATGCAAATATAAGACTCGACTATATCCCAATTAGTACGACCGACTCGAACTGCGTTCAGCAGAGCGAGAGCAGACCAAGATGAATTGATTGGGCGAAATACCGTAGGTATAGAATATGGGGTGAGTGTTAGTGCCAAGCTTGCTTGAGCGACTAATGCTCGCCCTATATTCGTAGTTGTATTGCAACTCGCACAATCAATCATCGCAGACAAGTATGCCGAGCCGCCACAGCGAGTGCGAGCCCCTTTGCCCGCACACAAAAAAAGACGAACAACTTTCGTTGCTCGTCTTGACTGAGTGCCAAGATGTGCTCGACCATCGAACTTTTATAGATGATTACTTCAAGATTTTAGACTTCATCGAGTGGTTGAAAGAATACTATCCTGAAAAAGCAAAATTCTTGACTAATAAGTCTTGACTTCGTGCCCCTACTTGCTTATTATATGGTAGGGACATCCCTAACTGCGCCGATTGTGTCGGCGTGGTTCTTAAATAATCATTTTAAATAAATATAATAACTAATGTCTAAAAGTAAAGAAAATGAAAAGAAAAGTTTTGTAATGTATGCCTCTTTCTTGGAGGCAATGAAGTACCTAAACGATGCAGAGTATCGAGAGTGTATGACAATGATTAGCGAGTATGCTTGCAAAGGAATTGAAGAGAAGAGCAGTAGTCCTTCGGTGAACATCATTTTTGAGATGGCAAAACCCAATCTCGATGCAGCAAATAAGAGATATGATGCGTGCGTTGAGAATGGTAAGAAGGGTGCAGAGTATGGCAAATTAGGTGGTGCACCCAAAGGTAATCAGAACGCTCGTAAAAAACAACCCCTAAAACAACCCCTTAATGTAGATGATAATGAAGATGTAAATGAGAATGTTAATGGTAATGTAGATGTCAATGCAGATGCCACAACAACCCCAATAGGGTTGGAATCTTCTTTTAATTCTTCAATTCAAGGAGTTAATAATCAAATTGAGAACGATAGTGAACAATTTGAAGAACAAGAAGAAAGAAAAGAACCTCATAATGGGTCGTTTCGTTATTGCTCCAACGATTGTAGTGTTAGTTCAGCGAATGAAAACAAAGGTGAAGCTTCATTATATTCCAATGATGATGGATTTGTATCTCCCGGCACTGAACCTAAAACAAGCAGAGTGGATGCCGCCGCCCGCCATCAACAAAAAGATGAAGGAGGAATGAGTATGAGCGAGTATGTAGAGCGTGTCATAGCCAATAGCATTGGTCGTTTAGCAAAGATGAAACTGCAAGGTAAAGAACTTGACAAAGGTCTTCTAAACAGCACGATTGACAATATGATTGCTTTATATAATCACCACGACCGCAAGTCTGCATATAAAGTCATAATGCAGGGGATGGATGCAATGATTACTAACAATCTTATATAGTCTGTTGGTGTATTCAGTATTGAGGTGTATTCAAATAAATCGGTAGCCACTTAATTGCGACTACCGATTTTTGTATGCTGATATATCAAAGATTTATATGACGCCAATCCATATTTGGTGTTTACCAATTAAGGGTGGTATTGTTTAAGTTTTTCATCTCGTAGCTTCGTTAATAACTTGCCAAGTAGATTTAATCCCTTCCACGCTGATTCGCCTTCAGCAATAACATTCTTGGTTGCTTTTGTAGCAATTCCCCATACCTTATCCTTTGGAGCCGCCTCAACGAATATCAACCCTTTGTATCTATCAGCCATCAATACATTTCTGAAGTCTTCATCGACCTCATATTTTGCAGATATGGTTGTAAACATCCATTCTTCTCTCTTCTCAAGATATATGGCTTCGTCAAATTTGCATTTCTTTCCCAATGCTTTAACTTTTGCAAAGCGTTTATTATCTGCGAGCGATGCGTTATTATCAACCTCAACGATTTGCATAGCAATTTCATCGTCGCCCATACCTTTAGCCTTAAGATACATAAACAATGCTTCGCTCGAATTGAAATGATGCCCATCATAAGGTATAGCGGGTGTTGATGTCCACCAATTACTTAATGGAGTATCTTGGAAGAAATACACATATCTATCAGTGTATTTGAGATTATCCTTTTTAGACTGCTTCGCTATAGATAGAGTCTTTTCAATCTTTTGCTCTGTGGGTGTAGAACTAAGAATATCAATTATGTCTGCCGGGTTATTGATAGTAGTTTCATTTGCTAAAGCATCAATCTCCTTTGTATCCCAAGTTGCCGCGAAGAATCTAAACCCGCTCTCTTTAGCCTGTTTAACGCCTTGCTTAGAACCACTTACATAACACATTACCTGTTCGGGTCGAACCTTTAGACCATCAATAATATTGTAGCCGTGCTGTTGGCTTGCATTGCTTGCGTATTCTATGGCATTGCATCGTATGTTATTTGCCTCAAATGTTCGTCTTACAAGGTCGGTTTTAGCCTTACCCAACACGCCAATCAGTACACCATTGGCATCAGCCCACTCAAAAACCTCACGCCATCCATCGTGCAATTTATATTTTGGGATATACTCCTTATAGAACTTGTTCCAATTGGTAACTTTCGCTCCCTTCGCCTTGCGTACATCATCATCTACGGATGTATCAAACACGCAGTTGTCAAACTCCACGATTATAGCCTTGGCATTTTCTCCGGGCCAATATCTTTTCAATGGGATAATATCGGAGTGCTCTTTAATGTACTTAATTACATTATCACTATCTGCCTTAACTTGTGGGTCGTTCTCAAATTTTGCTCTAACGGCTACAAGCACACCATTTATCACCTCCTCACGCTCGTTATCAGTTAGGCTGCGACCTTTATGCTGTTCTGCCTGTGTGATAGCCTCATCCTCATAGCGAAGCATCATATCACGAACTGCCATCATAGACCTACCATCGCCATTGTTGCCAATGAGCATAGTCTTATCGTCGTTCATTCGGTTGCCGCCCTCATAACTACGTTTATTTTCAAATAGAGTCTTACCCCTCAATTCTCGTAACCTATCACGATACTCCTTAACGGATAGATATTTGAATAAGAAACATAGTGCTGTTATACGAGCATCTTTGAGATTGTAATCACTATCATAAAGATACATCTTAGCGTATTTATGGCTACGGTCTTTGGCTTGCACGCCATTCTTAGCGGTCATAATATCGTTCAAGATATATGGTCGCTCGTTGAATTTTAGTGCAGAGTGCATTTGTTCAACTCCATAGAACTCAACTCCACGAAAAGTGATTAGACACTCGTAATGGTGTCCCAACATCCTATTTTCAGGCTCTACCTTGCTGTCATATAGGATTACATCGTCAATCGGATATGCGTGCTCCTCATATTTAAGTTCAACACCATCCAATATCACATTCTTGCCCTGTGCCTTATTCTTAGCCTTATTTAATAGCATAGTAGCAGCCCTCTTTGTCTGTTCCTCCGATGATATATCTTCGGCGGTTAGTGGCACTTCAATACTTACCGGTTGAGGCTTAACGACATCTCTCTTGGCTATAGGGGTTTCCTGTGTCTTCCCCTGTGCTTCTCGCAGCAAGAGATACTCACGAATGAACTCTACCGGCAATTTGTCAAGATACGCAATTTGTCTTTTGTTGAGAGCCGTGATTGTGTGCTCGTGGGTTTCAGTTTTTCTTGCGTTAGGTTCCAATCTTGCTCTACCTCGCAAAATATCCCAATAACGGACTACCGTGTTTATGCCTCGCCCCGATTGGCGTGCAACCTCCGCTTTGGTTGCGTTAGGATGCTCATCGAGATAGTCTTGCATACTCTTTAGCACCTTCATCTTCTCCGCATAACGGCGGTCTATGCCTCTCGTTCGGATGTAGTAACGGATTGCATCCTCCGTAACACCGTTTTGCTTAGCATTCTCGGCAATACTAAGTGCCGGGTTGTATTTTATACTGCTCTCTTTGGTCATATTGTATTCGTGGACTACCAAGATTTGTGAACGCAAATTTTGAAATGATACTCAGTGCTACTTCTGTGGAGGAGGTGGGGTTGTTGGTATTTTTAGACCTCTAACCTCCTCAGATTCGTTGCAATATATTACCTTAGTCATAAAATAGGATTGCTTATATTTGTGCTATATAAAATCTTAAAACAAGTATTACGCCCACTATTAACGATATGATTGATAGTATATTCATTATAAAAATTGGGATATTACCTTTACTTATGAGTTTATCGACATCCTTATATCTAAACTCTTCCTTATTGCTCATTTTCTTGTATATTCGTCTTATTATGTGCTCTGAACAACAATAAGAAACAAGATGTGATATGAAGTTAATAATGATAGATGAAGTGAGTAATATCCAAGACCATACAAGAAGATTCTTACAATATGTAATATCATCTTGAACCAATGTTAATAGCGTTATTGATAAAGCTAAGGCTCCTGAGGCGATAGCATATTGTAGTTTCTCAACATATCTCCAACTATCTGTTTGCACAGACACAATTTCCTTGACCGTACTATTGAATCTTTCGTAATCTTGACTTTTTTCCATACTACTTTTTCTTCTTGGTATCAAATAATTGGGCGTTATACTTGTTGTATAGTTCAAATAGGAACTCCATACGCTGACTATCTGAAGTAAATGGTGTTGAACGATATGCCGCATCTACAGCCTTATCCAATGCCTGATGAGCCTTCATAAGAGCCGGAGGCATTGCTAATGGGTCGTATAAGTCGGCAAGCGATGCACCGGGGAACATTTTGCGAGCCTCCAAAACAGCCTCAGCACACTGCTCAATACGCTCAATCTGCTTTGGTGTAGGATTTTCCACCCAAGGGAAATTATTATAGACTATACCCGCAGAATATCTGAAACGACTTTCAAGTCTTCCGCATACAGCATTTGTCCACGCCATATGCATTGCGGATGTTAATACACCAAAGTGATATAGGGAAACATTCGACAATAACTCTACAGCATTACTACACAAATTATCAGGAGATAGAAACCCCATAGGAATATATTTTCTATTCTCTGATGAGTGTAGTGGAATTACAATATACGAAGACTTAGGCATATTTTCCACGTGAAAGCGTGTGGGGCTATCGGCAATCTTACGAGTGCCCTCACTCTTACTTGCCAATCTAAACTCTCGTACATTCTTAACACGCTCCATACAATGAGGCATAGACCTTAGCTCTGATGGAGAACATCCTCCAAGCCACAGACAATAACGAGGCTTCTGTTGTATAAATTCAACAGCACCATACCAAGGTCTGAAGTATTGCTCAGATTTGGGCTCCAATCTAATAAACTCCTCCATTTCCTCCTTTGTGAAGAGGTAGTTGCCATCGTCTATGGGTTTATTTCCAATACCTATCGTTGGCACATTGCAGATAGGTTTAGTTCTATTCTCTATGAGTATATTGTTCGCATCTACCAAATATGGGTTGATGTTCTTGGCTTTCAATATATGTGGCTCGCCTGTAATATCCTCATACTCAAAGATAGTCTTTGTATCTGTATCATAGTTGGCAAAGCCGACAATAACACAATACACACCGGCATTACCCTTAGCCTCATTGCTCCATTTGAAAGTGCGATGTGCGAAGTGTATCTTAACGCTATACTTATTGAGTAGAACATTCCATAGAATACCCACCTGTTCGCCCTGAACTATAGAGTTAGTAGAAACGAAGGCAACCTTAATTTTGGTATCCTGAATGTATTGTGCAGCCTTAGCATACCACGCAGTAACATAGTCAAGATTGCCGGCTCCACGGATATTGTCAAAGACTCTTTCGATTTGGGCACTCTGCTCTTTTGTCATAAGCCTTGCACCGACAAATGGTGGATTGCCTATGATATACGACAACTCCTCCTTTGGGACAACCTCATTCCAATCCAATTCGAGGGCGTCGCCGTGAACGATATTGGCAGATGCTCGCAATGGTAAACGCACGAAATACTCACCAAACTCTCGTGAACATAACATATTCATTTGGTGGTCGATAAGCCACATTGCAACCTTGGTAATCTGTGCCGGGAACTCCTCATATTCAATACCTGAGAACTGATTTACATTACACAATATCAAATCAGATATATTGAATACTTGTTGTGTGCCATAGAGAGCCTTAAGGATTTCGAGTTCCAACAATCGTAACTCGCGATAAGTTACAATAAGGAAGTTGCCACAACCACAAGCAGGGTCGAGGAAACGCATCTTAGAAATTTTATGATGCAGTGCTCGTAGTAGTTTCTCGTTGGTCTTCGCCTTTTCAAATTCCGCCTTAAGTTCATCAAGGAATAGAGGCGATATGAGTTTAAGGATGTTTCTTTCACTCGTATAGTGAGCACCGAGGTTACGCCTCTTATCTCTATCCATAACACCTTGGAACATACTGCCAAAGATTGCCGGTGAGATACTTCCCCAATCCAATGCACTACAATTTAACAAGGTGCTTCTCATCTTGCTATCAAATGAGGCAAGAGGTAAACGCTCCTCGAATAACTTGCCATTGACATAAGGAAAAGCGTTGAGTTCTTCTGATATATTCTTAAGGCGTTTCTCAAGAGGAGTATTGAGAATTTCAAACACCTCATTTATGACCGATGCAAGATTTGCCCCATCCTCAGATGAGTGGGTGCGTATATAATCATAAAAGATGTTTTTATTGAAAATGGTTGTGTCATCAGCAAATAGGCAGAATAGCAGACGAACAAGATATAATTCAAGATTATGACCATCGTAGCCAATCTCTTTAAGTTTGTCGTGCAATTTTGCCATTGCCTCAGCAGCCTTAAGGTTTACCGGGTCTTGCTCCTTAAGCTCTACTTTGCTGCTATAACCCGCAATAAATCCGAATAGATTTACCTTCTTGTAAAGCTCATCAAGCGTAAACTCATAGACCTTACCATTGTCAATATCTTCGAGTTTGAAGCGGTGAAAATCGCACACAAGAATATATTTGGGAAGGTCATATTCTTTTAGTCCATCAAAATACTCACTTGCCTGTTGGTATGCCTTGTCTAAGTCCTTGCCTCGACTCTTCATCTCGATAAGGATATTGCCCTTCCATAGCATATCAATATAGCCATTGCCTCCGCTACGCTTAGGCACTTTATACTCAAATTTATTGACACGCCTATCAGACACGCCAAAGATATTGAAGAAGTCCACTAAGAATGGCTTAGCCTCAGCATTTTCATCGGTTGCATCAGCCCATTTCTTAGAAAAAGCGATGGCTCGCTCTCGTATTTCGTTCCAACTAAGTGCCATAATTATTTGCGGTTAGTATGTTTATTATTTCTCATCCACTCCTTCTTAGTGGTGGTATTGATGATGCCCTTACGGATGATGCAGATAGCATTTTCGTAGGCTCTACCATTAGAAAAATCGTAGTTCTTGATATAGTTGTAGGCTGCACCTAAAGTTCCATCATTCTCAGTTTCTTCGTGATTATCGAATAGAGCCTTTAGATTTCCATAGTAGAAATTTTCGCCTGTAGCCTTAATAAGTAGGTGAACAACACCTCTTTCTTGCTTCTTTTTATCTTTAATATCTTCCATAGTCGATATAGTAATCCATACAAATATACAAATTCGTATTGATATAACAAACTTTTTAGTGAATAAATTAAAATTATTCATTGAAAAACTTGCACAAGTTAAAATTATTCACTATCTTAGCTATTGAAATAAGACAACAACTATGAAGGCAACACTTGGACAACACTATTACGCACCACATCGCTGTTTTTGGGGAGTATGGGTTTGGGACTATGTTTCAGAGACCGGTGCAACAGGAAAGTTTGTGAAAGACTTTAGAACCAAAGAGGAGGCTCGTGAATATGTGTGGGAACAGAATGGTTGGGGTAAACCTTCAAAGAGATTAAACTAAGTAATTAACAATTAAACAGATACAACTATGAACGCATTGGTAATCACAAATAGCGCAGCAACAAGAATGGCAGTAATCGCCACACGCACCGGAAGCGAACTAATGGCAGGAGCCAAGTCTATGATGATTGAGTCGCTTAAAAAACAACTACGCAATGGTGTGGCACACTTCATCTTCAAAAAGAAGAATGGTGAGTATAGAGAGATGTTCGGCACTACCAACCCTGCATTGGTAAAACGCCACATCAATGGCAGAGGAGTGAGCAGAGAGTTGTATGCTACAACCGCAGTTTTTGATTGCGAAATTGGAGAATGGAGGTCGTTCCGGTGGGAATCAATTGTCAAAGTATTTTAGGGAAAACAGGGAGGGGGCAACCCTCCCATAAATTGACCTACAAACCACCCTATATTTGCAAATTACAAAACACAAAAAATGGATATGATGAAGACCGCAATAATTTATGCTCGTGTTAGTAGTTCAGGTTCACTTGAAAGCCGACAAAGTACCGATAGACAAGTTGTAGATTTGGTAGATTATGCCACAAAATGTGGGTGGTCTACAGAAAAAGTCTTTGAGGAGCACATCAGCGGAGCCAAGCGTAATGTGGAGCGTGCAGTGCTGACCGAGTGCATTAACTATGCGATTTCCAATCGTATAGATATGGTATTATTCTCGGAATTAAGTCGCTGTGGTCGTGCGGTATGGGAGGTGCTTGAAACCATTAAAACATTGAAGGACAATAATATAAATGCTTATTTTCAGAAGGAGGGATTATCTCTTTTCTCTGATGATGGCAAGGAAAATCCATATTTGGCTGTGATGGTTTCTGTGCTCGGAGTATGCTCACAAATGGAGCGTGAGAACATATCGTACCGCCTCAATAGCGGTAGAAAATTAGCGATTGAGAAGGGTGTAAAAATGGGTCGCAAGGTAGGCAGCGTGAAGTCTATGGAGCAAAAAGAGGCTGAGTACGCCAAGGTAATTCGCTCGTTGAAACAGGGCAAGAGTGTGCGTGATACTGCTGCAATATGTTCAGTGTCAGTGAGTACCGTACAACGAGTGAAAAAGGATTTTAATATATAGGGGGCTATTTTCAAAGTCGGAAAAATTCGGAGAAAAAATTTTTGTCTATCTGTTGTAGGTGTATATGATATACGCAAAATGAAAAAAACACATTTAGGATAACACATTTTAATTAGTACCATTCAGCCCACTAATACCCCCATATATATCCAATATAAACAATTGATTATCACTTTATTATAATTGCAATAAAGAGAGGGCGTTTCGATAAAATAATTGGTACTTAATTTCAAATAATTTGGACATAGACATTTTTGGATTTGGTTTTTGAAAATAATGTTTGTATAATTGCACAAAACAGGTACTAATCAGTACAAAATCTATTACTAAACCCCAATTTACATAAGGCTATGACATAAACATAGGATAACTGCGCACTATGCGCAAGGGTTGCTGTGTGCCCCACCGAACCGAAGTCTCAATCAACTGACCGTATTGAGAGGTGAAGTACAGATATAACCCCTTAGGGGGAGAATAAATCCTTGGTATATGATTAACTATCAGGATTATAATTTTGAATCACTTAATTTAACTACAGAAGAAAAAATAATTTTAACAAACTATTTTGAGGCGTTAGCCCTCATCGGTATTGAATACCTTAACAATAAAGAGATAAATGATTACAAATATGATTAAGAATTGTTATATATGGACTCGTGTTAGTACAAAGCACCAAGAGGAGAATGGCGGCAGCCTTGCAGACCAAAAGTGTCGCTGTGAAAAGTATGCTCGTGATAATGGATATGTAATTAAGGGCTACTTCGGTGGCACGCACGAAAGTGCTAAGACACCCGGCAAGTTAGTAAAAGAGATGGTATCAGCCATTAAAAAGGATAAAACGGTTAAATATGTAATTGTTAATCAGGCTGATAGATTTTCAAGAAACGCAGGACAGGCAATCAATATCATAAGCGACCTTAAGGCAAAGGATATTACAATCGTTGAAGCCTCAACAGGATTGGACACCTCAACACCCGAAGGTGTAATGATGATGCAATTCAAACTTTCATTGGCACAATGGGATAACACCAATCGTACTAACAAATTTGTATCAGGTCGCAAGCATTGTATGGAGAGCGGTGTATGGATTGGCAAACGCCCAATAGGATATAATAAGGTAGGCAAGAGTATCAATACTCAGTACACCATCAATGAAACAGGTAAACTTATTCGCAAGGCGTTCAAGTGGAAGTTGCAAGGAGTAGATAACTTCCGCATTATGGATAGATTATCTGCTATGGGCTTGAATGTCAGCAAGCAAAAGTTGCATAAAATACTGACAAACCCATTCTATGCCGGTAAAATTCAGAGCTCTTTTACCAATGGAGAGATTGTAGATGGCAAGCATCCTCCAATTATATCGTGGGTTGAATTTCTGCAAGTACAAGAAATTCTGAGTGGTAGAACAGGGGTTTATAAGGTGAAAGCCGATACCCCTAATTTCCCTCTTAAGCGACACATTAGGTGTGCTTATGATGGACTGCCATTTACAGCTTACACGGTTAAAAAGAAAAATATCGACTACTATAAATGTAATCATCCCGGTTGCAAGAACAACATATCAGCAAAGAAGGTACATAAGTTATACAAAGAGTTGCTTGATACCTATAATATACCTCCAATGCTTTTAGGAATGTTTAGAGAGGTTGTTGAGCGTATAATCCTATCTAATAATAAGGAACAGGCGGACACAATGTCGGTTCTTAAGAAGCAGAAGAGTGAGTTAGAGAATAAATTGAAGAAGTGTAAGGTAAGTTATGGTATGGGTGATATTGATGACGATGTGTACTCTACGACTGTTGAGGCTATCCAAGATAAGTTATCTAAGATTGAGATAGAAATGACGAAGGTCAAAAGAAATTTATCGAACCTTACATCAACCACCAATGAAGTAGTCGCAACTTGCTGTGAATTAGGTAGTTTGTGGCGTGATTCAGAATTAGAATTGAGTCAGAGAATCCAAAATTTGCTCTTTCCGAGCGGTGTTTTATGGGACAAGGAAATTTGCAATTATCGAACCATAGACGAAAACTATGCTCTCGGCATAATTCACAATATATCAGAAGGTTATGAAAATAAAAAAGAGGTCAGAAGTGAATTTCTGACCTCAAAAAAAACCTTGTGCGGACAAAGGGACTCGAACCCCCACGCCTCTCGGCATCAGATCCTAAGTCTGACGTGGCTACCAATTACACCATGTCCGCAGGATCTTGCATCTGAATTGCTCACCCTGAGCCTCATTTGCGGTGCAAAGGTAAAAACTTTTTATAATATGTGCAACTTTATTTGAGATTTTCTTAGATTTTTTTTCTATTTTTGTCTTTTGAACACGAGGATTGAGCGAAAATAGATTCGCTATGATGATAAAAATAGGAGAATTATGCCAAAAACCATAACCTTGCAGCTCTCACCTAAGCAGGCTGCAGATGAGAAGTTCTACTTGGCGCGTGCCGCGCAGCAGCTTGGTATTCGACAGAGCGACATTGCTCTGGCGCGTGTTATCAAGCGTTCGATAGATGCGCGTCAGCGTATGGCCAAGGTGAACCTCTCGTTGGAGATATATGTTGACACTGAGCCTCAGCCTGCGCCGCTACACTTCGACTACCCTGCGGTGGATAACTGCACAGAGGTTATTGTCGTTGGCTCTGGACCTGCGGGACTCTTTGCTTCGTTGCGTCTTATTGAGCTTGGCTTTAAGCCTATACTTCTGGAGCGTGGTAAGTCGGTACTATCGCGTAAGCACGATATTGCGCAGATAAACCGTGGTGGCGATGTTAATCCCGACTCGAACTACGCCTTTGGCGAGGGTGGTGCGGGAACATTCTCCGATGGTAAGCTCTTCACACGAAGCAAGAAGCGTGGCGACTACAACAAGGCGTTGCAGACTTTGGTATGGCACGGTGCTAATCCAAATATTCTCTTTGAGGCGCATCCACATATCGGTACAGATAAACTTCCACGCATCATATCTAATATATGTAAGACTATCACTGAGCGTGGTGGTAAGGTCTTGTTTGAGAGTCGTGTTTCGGGCTTTGTAATCAAGAATAACCGCATAACGGGCGTTAAGGTCGGAGATAATATAATTGAGGGTGCGGCAGTAGTATTGGCTACGGGACACTCTGCACGCGATATATATGAGTTGTTGCATAAGGAGGGCATTGCCATCGAGGCCAAGCCTTTTGCTATGGGTGTGCGTATTGAGCATCCTCAGCGACTTATCGACAGCATACAGTATCATCGTGAGGAGCGTGGCGAGTGGTTGCCTGCAGCGAGCTATTCGCTTGTAAGTCAGGAGGCTGGTCGAGGTGTCTATTCCTTCTGTATGTGTCCTGGAGGCTTCATCGTGCCTGCTATGACCGACACTACGCAGTCGGTGGTTAATGGTATGTCGCCAAGTGGTCGTAACTCGGCATTTGCAAATTCAGGTCTTGTAACGGAGGTGCGCTTGGAGGATTTTGCTCATCTTAGAGATGAGTGGGGTGAGTTGGCAGGCTTGCGCTATCAGGAGCTATTCGAGCAGTTGGCAAGGGAGCATAGTGGCGATAAGCAGGTGGCTCCAGCGCAGCGTGTATCGGACTTCGTGGCGGGGCGAGCTTCGCACTCGTTGCCTCGCACATCGTATATCCCTGGCTTGACACCTTCGCGCCTCGATAAGTGGATGCCTGAAGTCATAGGCGAGCGTCTGCGCAGTGGTATTGCAACCTTTGGTCGCAGAATGAAGGGCTTTGTATCGGATGAGGCTATAGTTGTGGGCGTGGAGTCGCGAACATCGACACCTGTGCGCATACCTCGTGACCCTGAGTCATTGATGCACACACAGATAGAGGGTCTGTTCCCTGCGGGTGAGGGTGCGGGCTATGCTGGAGGTATTGTCTCTGCGGCGTTGGATGGCGAGCGTATTGCCGACGCTGTGGCGCGCTATTGCAAGGAGCATAACTTCTAATCCTCTATGAGCATTACGGCTATTGTTGCAACCCTTGTGGGGTATATTGCGTTACTCTTTTTCGTGGCGTGGCGTTCGTCACGCGGTATGGAGGGTAAAAACTTCTTCACGGGTGGGCGTAACACCAATAGTGTTGTTGCTTCGGTGGCTATGGTGGGTGCAGCGATGTCGGGTGTTACCTATATCTCTGTGCCAGGCAGTGTCGCTACGGATGGCTTTTCGTATCTTCAAACTTGTGCAGGCTTCTTTGTTGGCTATATCATCATAGCCCTTGTTCTTGTGCCGTTGTACTATCGTTTGGGCGTGGTGTCGTTATATGAATATCTCGACAAGCGCTTTGGTGCGGTGGCATGTAGCACGGGTGCGTGGTTCTTCTTTGTATCAAAGATACTCTCTGCCTCGCTACGCGCATATATAATATGTGTGGTGCTGCAAGGGTTGTTATATGATAAGTTAGGGCTACCGTTCGAGGTCAATGCCCTTGTTATGATGCTCTTTGTGTGGCTCTATACACGCCGTGGCGGTGTGAGGTCTGTGGTGTGGGTGGAGATGCTCAAGACGGTGATAATGGTGTGCAGCATCGTTGTGTGTACACTGCTTGTTATTAGTGTCTTGGGTCTTGATTTTAGCGGCGCTGTTACGGCTATTGCCGATAGTCGCTACTCTCAGGTATTCTTCTTTGATAACCCATTGGATGGCAGGTACTTCTGGAAACAGTTTATAGCGGGAGCATTTCTTGTTGTGGCAATGACAGGTTTGGATCAGGATATGATGCAGACGGTGCTTTCGTGCAAGGATAGACGCGATGCACAGCGTGGTCTGTTAAGCTCTATTGTGGTGCAGATTGTGGTCATCACGCTATTTTTGTCGTTGGGCGCATTGCTCTATATCTATATTGATAGTCATGGTCTTAGCGTTACGAAGGGTGATGAGCTGTTTGGCTTTGTGGCTATAGAGTGCGGGTTGCCTATGGTTGCGGGCGTTCTCTTTTTGTTGGGCGTTGTAGCTTCGACCTACTCCTCTGCAGGCTCGGCACTTACGGCACTTACAACATCCTTTACGCTCGATATTTTGAAGCTGCGCGATAGGTTTGATCTACAAAGTGGTGAGGGTGGTAGTGCTATACACGGCTATCGTAAGTGGGTGCATACATTCGTGGCACTTGCAATGGCTGTAATCATCGTATGCTTTAATCGTTGGAGCGAGGCAGGTGCGATAACACTTATTTTCACCATGGCAAGTTATACCTATGGTCCGCTATTGGCGCTCTTCGGCTTTGGCCTCCTTACCAAGCGAGAGCTTCGCAGCTGGGCGATACCTATCGTATCTGTCGTGTCGCCTTTAATCAGCTATATCGTAGCCTCACACTCGGAGCTATGGTTCGGAGGCTACAAATTTAGTTATGAGGTGCTAATACTCAACGGATTATTGGCTTTTGTGGGTCTCTATATAAGTTCATATCGCAAGTCCCGTAGAGTCTAAATACTATATAAATATTCCTCTTGCAAACTCTCTTCCCGCAAACGACTTTGCAGGTACTATTTTTTGTACTCACAGGGGAGTGTGTGTTTATTTGGGGGAGTGTGTGTCCCAAAGGTGAGGTAGTCTATTGACAATCCAATAAAATTGCCTATATTTGTAGTTTGGAAAAATAAGTATCAAAAAAATAAAAATTTATGAAACGATTATTATCTATTTTTGCACTATGTGCAGTGGCTTTGGTTGCATGTGAGGAGCCAAAGACTGATGAGCAGCAGGAGGCTCCGAAGATCGAGTTTCAGATCACCTCAGAGGGTACTGTTGCGGTGGATGCAGATGGTGGTGAGCTTGTGATTAAGTATGCCATCACAAATCCTGATGCATCGTTGAGCGTTGATGCTGTAGCGGATGCTGATTGGATTGCTAAGAGAGATGCTTTAGATGCTCCTGAGGGTGAGGTACACTTTATTGTTGAGCCAAACGAAAGTGGCACCACACGCTTTGCAACAGTAACACTTAGCTATGGTGAGTTTAGTGGAAATGTTGGTGTGGAGCAGGAGTGTGTTAAGGCGGAAGCCCCTATTGTACCAGGTGAGGTAGTGGAGCTTCCACACCTTTCGGGTATCTACTTTGGTAACAATTATGGTGCTACGGATAACGACTATAACTACTCGTTAGCGCTTGCAACACACTCGGCTGTATATGATATTATAACTGGCGAGATGAACCTTTTTGAGGAGCAGATATACCTTTTCCTTGATATCTACTCATCAACACCATCTGAGCTATATAATGTTGAGTTTACGGTTCCTGATGGTACATATATCGTAGATGTTGACGATACGGCTATGGCTGGCACGGTAAGTTCAGGTTACTCATACTTGTATGATACCTCAGATATCTCTTTGGATCAGTATGTCGAGCTATATTTTGTTGAAGGTAGTGTTGTTGTTGCCAATGGTATCATCGAGGCGACGCTAACAGGCGAGGATGGCAATGTATATAAGTTTACATGTCCTAATACAAAGGTTGATAACCGTGATTTGTTTGTTGGCGATTGGGCATACCATGGTGAGTCGTTCACATTCTTGGAGGAGGATAAGCATGTAGAGTTCCAGAATGTTCATATTCAAGGTTCATGTGAGGGTGACTACTATGTCGTAGGTAAGAACTATTGGATGCTATCTATCGAAGGTGTTGATAATGATGTTTACACTAAGTTCCAAATTGAGCTTCTTGCTCCATTTGAGGATGAGATTCCCGAGGGAGAGTTCCCAGTATCTTCGGATCTTGACCTTGAGCAGATGGTGTTACCAAGCTTTATCAATAGCTATGGTGATACAGAGTGGTCGTGGTATCATTGGGATGGTGGTAGAGCTCCAATCGTAGGTGGTAAGATCACATTTGTTGATAATGGTGATGATACTATGACGGTTGTGATGGATCTTGTTGATGATGCTGGCTACAAGATTACAGGAGAGTGTACTGCCGAGTTTGTTTTTTACTTCTAAGCTGTTGTATGGTATAAGGAGAATAGTTTCTGTGTTGAATGATTGAATATAAAACACTATTTATGAGAAGTTTATATAATATTTTAGTGCTCTTGGCGCTTGTTTTTGCGGTGTCGTGTGAGCTGGCTGAGCAGCCACAACAGGAGCCTGCTCAGATGGAGTTTAAGATAACATCGGCAAACCCTATGGTTGTCGTTGCGGAGGGTGGTGACTACGCCATTGAGTACACCATCACTGCGCCAGATGAATCGCTTGAGGTTGTTGTTACAAACGATACGGAGTGGATTAGAATTAAGGCATCATCGGACTCAGAGCCTAATACCATTCGTTTCGCTGTTGAGGAAAACGAGGTGGAGCAGTCACGCTCGGCAGTTATAGTTGTGACCTACGATCGCGAGTATAAGGTCGTTGTTAATCAGGCGGGTGCTAAGCCAGAGCCTAAGGTGATTCTCTCGACCCTTACTCAAGATGTAGATATGGTTTTGGACGAGGATAACTCACTTGTCTATGCCGATTACTTTGGCAATGCTTATGGCGATGGTCGCGGTATGTGGCAGTACTGGTTCATGGATGTTATAACTAAGAAGATGATATGTCTTGAGGTGTTGACCGATAGCCAGAATGATGCAACTACTGAGGAGTTGTATGTGCCTACAGGTGAGTTCCAAACAACTGAGGATATCACAACATACGATGTCTTGGTTAAGGGCTATCGCACCTCGGATATGGATGGTCTTTATGATGGTGGTTCATGGTATCAGCAGATAGCGACAGAACATCAGAGTGATGCTTATGGTCCTATTGCTGAGGGTGTGATGAATGTTAAGTTGAGCAAAAATGGCACCGATTTCGATGTTACTTTCGAGGTTAAGGACGATGTGGGTAACACGATTACAGGCGTTTATTACGGTGATATAATTATCGAGGATTTTAGATAGTAGATAAATTATGTCAATAAAATAGAGGCTGTCGTTTTGATAGCCTCTATGCGTTTATGGTGTTGTGGCGTTACTCAGCCTTTATGGTTGTTGTGAATATGCGACCAAAGCGATCTGTTGCAGTGATGGTAATTTCGCTATTCTCCATTGTTGGCTTACAGCGAAAGTAGTGCTTGTGGGTATGGGCAGATTTGCGTAGTCGCTCCATGTATTTCTTGCTATAGTTAGCCTCGTTATCAACATAGTAGATGTAGTCGGGATCGAGTATTTCAATCTGCTCCATAGCACCGCGCCACTCCCCATTTTCGCTCCAATCAACTCTCCATTTATCGTCCCAGCCGATGACCTTAACCACGACATACTCTTCATGCTCTTTTACACGATGCATAGGGTAGAGAACAAGTTGCTCGTCTCGGCTTTCGCCCAAAATGCGGTGTTGCCACTGCCACACGCCATTGCGTTCCTCAATGCAGAAGACACCTCGTGGCATGCCGTCAGAGCCTATGGGTGCATACCACAGATTACCATTCACCTGCGCCACATTGTGCTCTACGATGCTCTCCGATATGTCTGCTGTGTCGTGGTGGTGGCGGTGTCCTGTGATAAAGTGTATCTCTCTGCCATCCAAGATGCTCACTAATGGCTTGATGTATGGTTTTAGTTTGCCACTGTTAAAGTCTGTTGCCGAGGCGTGCATGCACACAGCTATGCGTTTGTCATGAGGCGTCTGCTCCATGAGCTCAGAGAGCCATATAAGCTGCTTGCTATCTATCTCCTCGCCGTAGCCACTGAAGGCTGTGTAGTCGATATTGTCGAATGTTACGAAGAGTGTCTCCCCAAGTTCGAAGCTCTGGTTGCGTGGACCGAAGGTGTTGGTGAAGTTTTGCTCGGCACGCTGCTGGTTGCGGGTATGGCGTTTGTTGTGGTCATGATTTCCAATGACAGCATAGACGGGGACACCAAGTGACTCAAAGGCGTGCTTTACGCGTGGTAAAAAACGCATGGTATCCCATACAACATCGCCTGTGATGAGTATGGCTGTGGGTAGTCCAGTGGTGCGGTACTCCTCGACTATAACTCCAATTTGTGGGATTATAACATCTTTAAGCTCTGCTAGTTGCTTCTTGGTCTGTGGCTGTGAGTCGCCCACGACGATAAGGTTGAAGCCGCTCTTATTAACCTCCTGAGCTGTGGCGTAGGAGTTGATGTTTAGTGTGGCTAAAAGTGCTAATAATATTCCTATTTTTCTCATGGTTTTAAGGTTGATTTCACTTGGCAAAGATAGCCATTTTATCCAATAAACGCGCCCGGTATCAAAAAAATTACGCGTGCGTGCGTATCGCGTGTGTAAAAATTGATTATCTTTGTCGAGTTATGGAGAATTTTATCGTTTCAGCACGCAAGTATCGCCCTGCAACCTTTGCTTCGGTTGTGGGACAACGACATATTACTTCGACACTAAAGAATGCTATTGAGCGTGGACAATTGGCTCATGCCTATCTCTTTTGTGGACCACGCGGTGTGGGTAAGACCACCTGTGCGCGTATCTTCGCAAAGGCTATAAACTGCCTCAATCCACAGGCTGGTGAGGCGTGTAACGAGTGTGAGTCATGCCGTTCGTTCAATGAGGGTCGCTCGCTAAATGTGCATGAGTTGGATGCAGCATCGAACAACTCGGTGGATGATATTCGTAACCTCATTGAGCAGGTGCGTGTCATCCCACAGCAGGGTCGCTACTCTGTCTTTGTAATCGACGAGGTTCACATGCTCTCAGCGGCGGCGTTCAACGCCTTTTTGAAAACCTTGGAGGAGCCACCACGCCACGCTATATTTATCCTCGCAACAACCGAGAAACACAAGATTATTCCTACAATCTTGTCGCGTTGTCAGATATACGACTTCAACCGCATTAAGGTTGAGGATGGTGTAGAGTATCTTCGTTACATCGCTGATAGGGAGGGTGTGAAGGCTGATGATGAGGCGCTGAACCTCATCGCACATAAGGCAGATGGAGGTATGCGTGATGCTCTGTCAATGTTCGATAAGGCGGTGTCGTTCTGCGGTAATGACCTTAATTATAAGGATGTGGCAGCGACGCTAAATGTTCTTGACTACGACACCTACTTCACTGCTACAGACTTGCTTCTTGCTGGTAAGTATGTCGAGGCGTTGGTTTTGTTTGACAATATCCTCTCGCGTGGCTTCTCGCCTCAGGTCTTTGTATCGGGTCTAAATTCCCATATGCGAGACCTGCTGATGGCTAAAGGCCCAGCAATATCGCTTGTGGAGTTCACAGGTACGCTCGTTGAGAGGTATCGACAGCAGGCGGCGTTATGTAGGGAGGAGTTCCTCTTTAACGCCATATCGTTGCTTACGGAGGCAGATGGAAAGATACGACAGTCGTCGAACCAACGATTGCTTGTGGAGCTGGGACTTATGAAGATTGCGGGTCTCGGTCAAAAAAAAAATGACGAGGTAGGAGAGGGTGTCACCGAGGATAGCTTTACAACCTCGTTTGCTCTGCCTGAGTTGGTTGGGGCATCTCAGCCAGCGCAGCAACCTACGCAGACGCTACAACAGGTGACAGCATCAGCACCACAGCCTGCATCTACAGCGCAACCGATGCCAGCGCAGCAGCCACAGGTGGCGCAGCGTGAGGTTGAGGTAGTGAGGGTTGAGCCTATGGCAGAGCCTAAGCCACGACCACGCACTGCAACGCAGAGGAGTCTGTCGAGTTCTGTATCGTTAAGCTCTATGTTGGGTGGTGAGGTTAAGACTGCAACGGAACTTGCTTCAGAGGCTGAAGCTAAGGTGCACGAGACGGCAATGTCCATAGATCCAGCATGTAAGGAGAAGATCGCAACGGCAAAGGATAAAATCATCGAGGTGCTAACAAAGACGCGTCACCGCTATGGCGTATTCTTCGATGGTATGGCTGTTGAGGGTAATGTTGTTCGAGTTACAGTGCCTTCGGAGGCGTTGGCAGATGATATCAGACGCGATAAGACAGAACTACAGAAGATATTTGCTGAGCAGAGTGGTGTGAGGGGGCTTATAGAGATTGAGGTTATTGTAAACGAGAGAGTGAAGATATATCGACCTATAACCTTGGAGGATCGCCTTAAGCATTTACTCGATAAGAATGAGCGACTAAAGGAGATGATCGAGACATTGCAACTCGATGCCGAGTAGTTGGAATATTAACAAATAAAAGATAAATAATGATTAAAGATTTTGTTCAGGAACTTGAATGGCGTGGTATGATACATACCATTATGCCAGGTGCTAAGGAGCAGTTGCAGAAGGAGATGACAACTGCATACTTGGGTATCGACCCAACTGCTGATTCTCTACATATTGGTCACTTGGTGGGTGTTATGATTTTGAAGCACTTCCAGATGTGTGGTCACCGTCCTATTGCCCTTATCGGTGGTGCTACGGGTATGATTGGCGACCCATCGGGTAAGTCGCAGGAGCGTAACCTCCTCGATGAGGCTACATTGCGCCACAACCAGGAGGCTATCAAGAATCAGCTTGCTAAGCTTATCGACTTCGACTCAACAGCCGAGAATCACGCCTTGTTGGTGAACAACTACGACTGGATGAAGGAGTTTTCGTTCCTTGACTTTGCACGCGATATCGGTAAGTGTATCACAGTGAACTACATGATGGCTAAGGACTCGGTGAAGAAGCGTTTCAATGGCGAGGGCGACGGTATGTCATTCACGGAGTTTACCTACCAGCTACTTCAGGGCTACGACTTCCTCCACCTCTACAACGAGTACAACTGTAAGGTACAGCTTGGTGGTGCTGACCAGTGGGGTAATATCACCACAGGTACGGAGCTTATTCGTCGTAAGCTCGGCTCGGAGGCTGAGGCATTCGCAATCACCTGCCCACTTATCACCAAGGCTGACGGTACGAAGTTTGGTAAGACAGAGAGTGGTAATGTATGGCTCGATGCTCGCTATACATCGCCATATAAGTTCTACCAGTTCTGGTTAAATGTGAGTGATGATGATGCTAAGCGCTACATCAAGATATTTACCCTCCTTGATCGCGAGACTATCGAGGCTCTTATCGCCGAGCATGATGAGGCTCCACACCTCCGCGTGTTGCAGAAGCGTCTTGCTGAGGAGATTACAACGATGATTCACTCTAAGGAGGAGTTGGAGAAGGCTCAGGCAGCATCTAACATTCTCTTTGGTAATGCAACTTCTGAGGCGTTGCGCTCGTTGGATGAGGCGACACTTCTTCAGGTCTTTGAGGGTGTTCCTCAGTTTACAATGTCGCGTGAGGAGCTCGGTAAGCCATTTATTGATATCGCGGCTGAGGTGTGCAAGGTCTTCCCATCTAAGGGCGAGTGCCGTAAGATGGTGCAGGGCGGTGGCGTGCAGCTAAATAAGGAGAAGGTTACAGATCCTATGCGTGAGGTTACGGAGGCTGACCTTATCGCTGGTAAGTACCTCCTTGCGCAGAAGGGTAAGAAGAACTATTTCCTAATCACTGTTGAGTAGTGGAGAAGTTATATACCATACGCCTTGATGGTATCTATGTTCGTGCTTTTCATGGTTGCTATGACCTTGAGCAGCAGGTGGGTAACCGCTTTCGTATAGACTTAGCGATACGCACACCTTTGGGTGACTTGCCTAAGACGGACGATGTTACTCAGGCGGTAAACTATCTCACCGTCTTTGAGATTGTGGAGCGCACCATGCAGCGTACACAGCGCACCATAGAGGCAGCAGCGATGAATGTTATCGAGGCTGTAAAGGAGGTCTTCCCTCAGATTGTTGAGGTGGAGTGTACGGTGGCAAAGATAGCTCCTCCGCTGGGTGGTAAGATTGATAGGGTGAGTGTGACTTTAATTGGTTAAATAGGTTGATAATTTTATGGCTAATATAGAAAATAGAGGTGGCTTTGGTGGTAAGTTGGCGGCTATTCTTGCTGCTGCTGGCTCGGCAATAGGCCTTGGTAATATATGGCGTTTCCCATATATCACCTCAGAGAATGGTGGTGGTGCTTTCATCCTCATCTACTTGGGATGTATCCTTTTCCTCGGTCTTCCGCTCCTTATTGCGGAGTTTGCCGTAGGACACAACACTAAGAAAAACCCTATAGACGCATTCGCTACTATTAAGCGTGGCTGGGGCTGGCTTGGTGCTATGGGTCTAATCTCTGTAACCCTTATTATGGGCTATTACTTCGTCATTGCGGGTTGGACACTAAACTATACCATAGCTTCGGCAACAGATGCTATAGGCGGAGACTTTGGTGGTTTCTTCCATAGCTTCACAACAAGCTCATGGCTACCACTTATCTATACCTACCTCTTTATCTTTGCCAACCACTTTATCATCACGGGTGGTGTGCAGGGAGGTATAGAGAAGGCCTCGAAAATCATGATGCCACTGCTCTTTGCTATCCTTATCTCCCTTGCTATCTACTCGTTGTGGTTGCCAGCAGGTCGTGAGGCTTTGGCGAATGTCTTTACTCCAGACTTCTCGATGGTTACTGGCAAGTCTTTCCTCGCTGCTATGGGACAGGCTTTCTTCACCCTATCTGTCGGTATGGGTGCGATGCTTATCTATGGTTCGTACTTTAAGGATGGTACCAAGATTGCGGGTACGGCTATTAGCGTGGTGTCGCTTGATACGATTGTTGCCTTGATGGCTGCCGTGATTATCTTCTCGGCAGGTGTTGAGAATGAGAGTGGTCCGCAGTTGGCGTTTGTGGCTATGCCTAAGGTCTTCTCTATGATGCCTTTAGGTGGTGTTTGGTCAACACTCTTCTTCCTATTGCTGGGTCTTGCAGCGTTGTCTTCGACAATCTCTATGCACGAGGCTGTAACCTCGTACTTCGTTGAGAAGCGCGGTATGTCACGCCGTCAGGGCGCGTGGGTGGTGACCATCATCGCTCTTGTGCTTGCTACGACGGCATCGTTGTCGTTGGGTGATTGGAGTGACTTCACCATAGCTGGTATGAACATATTCTCGCTTTTGGACAACTTCACATCTATTGTTATGTTGCCATTACTCGGTATCCTTACAGCAGTGTTTGTGGGCTGGATATGGAAGAAGGAGGATATGCGCCGAGAACTTACAGCCGAGGGAGGTATAGATAAAGCCACATATCCTATTATCCGCTTCTTGCTACGCTATGTATGTCCTGTGTTAGTGAGCGTAGTATTTGTCTTTGGCATAGTTGACTTTGCTAAGTCGCTAAGTGCCGAGCCTAAGGTCGAGGTGGAGACCGTCGTGGAGAAAGAACCTATGCGTCTAACTATTCAGGGTGCTAAGGATGCTAATCCTAATATAGACATTGATGCACTTCAGAGCGCAGATTTTGAACCTGTGGAGATTAGAGTTGTTGAAACCGATAAAAACTAATAAATATTCCCAAAATTATGGCAGATTTTATCTATCAGGAGCCTTATCCAATTCAGGCGGATAAGACTGAGTATCGCCTTCTAACGAAGGATTATGTTAAGGTCGTTGAGTGTGACGGTCGTAAGATTTTGAAGGTTGACCCTAAGGGTCTTGAGCTTTTGGCTAAGGAGGCGTATGCAGATGTGTCGTTCTACTTGCGTGCTTCTCACCTTCAGAAGTTGGCAAACATTCTCGAAGACCCTGAGGCTACAGACAACGATAAGTTCGTAGCATACACAATGCTTATGAACCAGTGTGTTGCTGCTGAGGGTGAGCTTCCTACTTGCCAGGATACAGGTACAGCTATCTGCATCGGTCACAAGGGTGAGGATGTATATACAGGTGCTAACGATGCGGAGTGCATCTCACGCGGTGTATATGAGACCTACAAGGAGCGTAACTTGCGCTACTCACAGGTTGTGCCATTCACAATGACTGAGGAGAAGAACTCTGCAACTAACCTTCCAGCACAGATTGATATCTACGCAGGTCACCCAGGTATGGAGTATGAGTTCTTGTTCATCACTAAGGGTGGTGGATCGGCAAATAAGACCTTCCTCTATCAGCAGACTAAGGCACTCCTTAACGAGGAGTCGCTCACAAAGTTCATCAAGGAGCATATCCTTGACCTCGGTACTTCGGCATGTCCTCCATATCACCTCGCTATCTGTATCGGTGGTACATCGGCTGAGATGTGTCTTTCAACCGTGAAGAAGGCTTCGGCAGGTTACCTTGACGAGCTTCCAACATCTGGTAATGAGGGTGGCCGTTGCTTCCGTGACTTGGAGTGGGAGGCTAAGGTGCAAAAGATTTGTCAGGAGATTGGTCTCGGCGCGCAGTTCGGTGGTAAGTACTATGTGCACGATGTACGCGTTATCCGCGCACCACGCCACGCTGCATCATGCCCTGTAGCTATCGGTGTTAGCTGCTCTGCAGACCGTAACATCAAAGCTAAGATTACCCCAGAGGGTATCTTCATCGAGCAGCTTGAGAAGAACCCAGCACGCTTCCTTCCAGCCGAGGCACCTGCAATGTCGCCAGCTGTAGATATCGACCTTGATGAGGGTATGGATAAGGTACGCGAGATCCTCTCGAAGTATCCTATCAAGACACGCCTTAACCTTAAGGGTACGCTTGTGGTAGCGCGTGATATCGCTCATGCACGCATCAAGCAGATGCTTGACGAGGGTAAGCCTATGCCAGACTACTTCAAGAACCACCCTGTATATTACGCAGGTCCTGCAAAGACCCCACAGGGCATGGCTTCAGGCTCATTCGGCCCTACTACAGCAGGTCGTATGGACTCATATGTTGACCTCTTCCAGAAGGCTGGTGGCTCACTCGTAATGGTAGCTAAGGGTAACCGCTCACAGCAGGTAACAGATGCTTGTAAGGCTAACGGCGGCTTCTACCTCGGCTCTATCGGTGGCCCTGCAGCTATCCTCGCTAAGAACTCAATCAAGAAAGTTGAGGTTGTTGACTTCGAGGAGCTCGGTATGGAGGCTGTACGCAAGATCTATGTTGAGAACTTCCCTGCATTCATCATTGTGGATGATAAGGGTAATGATTTCTTTGCCGACTTCGCTCATTAAAATTGTATAGCAGGGTTATTTTGGCGTCTGGCTCGTTGGTCAGTTGCTCACATACGCAAAGTATGCTCCGCACTGACCAACTTCGACCATCCACCAAACTAACCCTACTCTCCAATTTTAATCTACGGGAATAGCAGGGTTATTTAGTTGCTGTCTTTGGTTGCGACCAATCGCCATAGATGACCTACTCTCCAATTTTAATTTACGGGAATAGCAGGGTTATTTAGTTGCTGTCCTTGGTTGCGACCAATCGCCATAGATGACCTACTCTCCAATTTTAATGATGATATTAGGGGTTATTAAGGGTTATTAGAGGTTATTAAAGGTTATTAAGGGGTGCTATGAAGAAATCCCTAATATCCTTTAAAAACCCTTAATCACCCTTAACTATCCTTAACAACCTTTATAATAAAACGCGCTCCGAGGCGTTATATAAGTATCGGAAAAGAAGAGACATTTTTGATGATGAGAGTTATACAAAGAGTTTCACTTATGCTTGTGGCGTTGCTAACATCATTAGCAGCGTGGGCGCAGGTGTCATTTAAGGTGGATGTGCCAGCGATAACGGCGTTGGGACAGCCTTTTCGTGTGGAGTTCTCGGTGGATGCCGAGCCAGAAAGAAATAGTTTTAAAGCTCCAGAGTTTGATGGTTTTGATGTATTGGCAGGACCTTCGGTATCGACAGGTCACTCCGTACAGTTCATAAATGGTCAGAAGTCGGCGAGCTACAGCTGTACCTATACTTATGTGCTGATGCCTACGGAGGTGGGTAAGTACACCATAGGCGCAGCATCAATAACAGTTGACGATAAGAGATATACGACAAAGCCACAGCTTATAGAGGTTATAGCTGAGAAGCAGAGTGAGCGTCCAGAACAACGAGGTAGAGCTAAGGGTGATGCTTCGGCAGAGAGTCGTGTATCTAAGGATGATATACTTCTAAGATTAAAAGTCTCAGATACAGATGTATATAAGGGTGAGGCTATTCGTGCATCGTTGGTGCTATACACGCGAGTGAATATCGCCGATGTTGCAGATATAAATATCCCAGCGTTTGATGGTTTCTGGTCGCAGGAACTAAGCTTCGATAACACCTCATCGCGTGAAGAGTACAACGGTCGTATATACGAGACACATAAGATTACCGAGTTGCTACTCTCACCACAGCAGAGTGGTAGAATAACACTGCCCGCAGCCTCGATGAGTGTGCGTACGCCTGTTGAGGTACAGGGTAGTAGAGGCTTCGACCCCTTCTTCGGAGGTAGGCAGATACACTATGTAACTAAGGAGCTTAAGAGTGCGCCTGTGACTATCGTAGTCAAGGAGTTCCCGGAGGGCGCGCCTCGCTCGTTCAAGGGTGCTGTGGGAGATTTCCGCATATCGAGCCGTATGCCAAGTGGAGTTATAGAGTGTAACTCAGCGGATCAGTTCGAGTTGACAATATCGGGCAGTGGAAACCTCAAATTTATCACTGCGCCTAAGCTGAGCCTCCCAGATAGCTTTGAGCTATATGACACAAAGATCGTGGACAACATCAAGGCTTCGGCATCGGGAACGGCGGGAAGCATAACATATACATACCCCTTTGTGGCGCGTTCGGCGGGTGAGTTTACAGTGGCGCCTATAGAGTTTTGCTTCTTCAACCCCGAAACAGGAGAGTATAAGACACTTGCCACCGAGCCATACACAATTGTTGTGAAGGATGATGGCACGGGTACGGCACAGAGCGTAGTAGGTAACTACACTAACTATGGCGCAACGATGCGTCAACTCGACAGAGATATTCGCTTCATACACCTTGGTGAGCTTGCAAAGCCATCATCAGAGTTGTTGATATTCAGCCCTCTATATTGGTTGATTGTAATTGTGTTGTTGACGATATTTGTTGTTGTCTATGTGTTGTTGCGCAAGCGAATTAACGATAATCGCAATATTGTGGCGCGTCGCATGAAGCGTGCTGATAAGGTGGCGATACAGCGTCTGCGCATGGCGGAGCGTTCGATGAACGAGGGTAACCGTCACGCCTTCTACGAGGAGATGCTTAGGGCGATGTGGGGATATATCAGCGATAAGTTCAATATTCCTGTGTCTAACCTTACAAAGGAGACTATTCGCGAGGAGCTATTCCGTAGGGGGGTGGCTATGGCTCTGGCTGAGGAGTTTTGTGAGATTATATCACGCTCCGAGGAGGCGCAGTATGCACCATCCACTGATGGCGAGATGGGTGCTCTCTACAGTGAGGCTGTAGATGTGATATCGAAGATTGAGGATGTTGTAAAACGCTAAGAGATGAAGAGTTTATATAATATAATAGGTATAGTGGTGATGTGTGTGGTGATGCTCGCACCAGCGAAGGCTGTGGCTGCCGATGCTAAAACTACGGCAGAGGCGTGCTGGAAGGAGGGCATATCGTCATACGAAAAGAGGGAGTATAGCGAGGCTGTAAGGTGCTTCGAGCAGATTGCGGAGCTTGGATACGCCTCGGCAGACCTATACTATAACTTGGCAAACAGCTACTTTAAACTTGGTGAGGCTACTACTGAAGAGCGTGGGCGTAAGTTCGCAGGTGGTGAGCTGGGAAGTGCGGTGTTGAACTATCATCGTGCGTTGCGTCTTGACCCTACGATGGAGGATGCGCGCTACAACCTTGAGCTGGCAGTAGATCACACAAACGACACAGAGCCGTTGCCAGAGTCATTCATTGTGACTATATGGCGTGGTGTGCGTGATGTAGCGTCATCGAATGGTTGGGCAGTGGGGTCGTTGATAATGCTTGGTGTGATGCTCACCTTGGTGATTCTCTATTTACTATCTGATAATATAGCACTGCGTAAGATAAGCTTTTTTGCTTCGATACTTCTGCTCGTGTGTAGCCTCCTTTCAATGACCTTTGCTCTTTCAAGTCGTTTGCAGATGGAGGAGGATAATCGTGCTGTGGTGATGTGTAGCGATACCACACCTGTACACGCCTCACCTGAGAGTGGCTCAAAGGTTATTCGTCAGCCATCGCAGGGCGTGACCGTAAGGGAGTTGCGCAGACATGGCGAGTGGAGCGAGATTGCCTTTGCCGATGGTGAGAAGGGGTGGATAAGAACAGCAAAAATAGAGAGGATATAGGCTATGTCGCAGTTGTTGGATAATGTGTGCAGTGAGCTCCAGCGACTTCCGGGAGTTGGTCGTCGCACAGCTCTGCGCTTGGCTATGCACATCCTTAAGATGGAGACGCAGTGTGCCGACTCCTTGGCTTCGAGCATATCGAGCTTTCGCCATGATATACGCTACTGCAGGAGCTGTAACAACCTATCAGATAGCGATATATGTCCTATATGCTCGGATATGCGCCGCGACCGCGCGACGATATGCGTGGTGGAGCAGGTTCAGGATCTGATGTCGATAGAGAACACAGGCCAGTACAGGGGGTTGTATCATGTGTTGGGAGGTGTTATCTCACCTATGCAGGGTGTAGGTCCTTCGGATTTGAAGATCGATCTCTTGGCAGATAAGCTACTCACAGGAGAGGTTAAGGAGGTGATAATCGCCATATCTACCTCTGTCGAGGGTGAGACGACGCTTTTCTATCTACTCAATAGGTTGAAGGCCTTTCCCGATGTTAAGGTATCGACCATAGCACGCGGCATAGGTTTTGGAGATGAGTTGGAGTATGTTGATGAGCTTACCATCACCCATGCGTTGCGTAATCGCCGCGAGGTAGAGAGGTAGCTTTGGTGTTTAGGAGCATAGATAGGGCGTTTTAACCTCTATTTAGTCTATTTCACCCGCAAAAGTGAATATATTTTGGATTTATATGTTAAATTTGCAGTAAACCAATAAACAACTGATATTATGAAGAGATTACTTCCTATTTTATCGCTACTCCTTGCGGTTATGCTTGGTGGCTGTACGGCGATGATGGAGTCATCGTCATACGGTTCAAGCGATCTATATATCACAGATAACCGAATAAAGGTAGCAGAGGAGCTAAAGGCTAAGGCGGAGGCTGAGAGAGCTGAGGCTGAGGCTCGTAAGGCTATGTGGGAGGCACGCCTTGCTGAGGCTGAGTACTATGCAGCAACCGAGGAGAACTACAGCTCTATTGTTGCAGATGACTATGAGAGTGCATACGCGCGTCGTTTATATGGTTTCCAGTCCCCAACATATCGAATGCCTTCGAGCTACTATAACCTCTCGACAAGCAGCGCTATGCGCTATGCCTCGGCATACGACCCAGCGTTCTACAACATCATGGTTTCAGGCGATCAGGTGTGGGTTGAGCCTAAGTATGTAACCTCGATGTTTGGTTCGTGGGGTGCTACAAATGTGACATTCGGTCTCTATGCCTCACCATGGGCTTTTGGTTGGGGTATCTACGCCGACCCATTCTACTATACAATGTGGGGTTATCCACACTACTCGTGGTACGACTGGAATTGGCACATGTGCTACAACCCTTACCATTGGGGTTACTATCCTGGCTATTATCCTGGTTACTATCCAGGCTACCACTATCCGCACCATGGACATAATCCACAGCCACCACACTATCGTCCAGACAATAAGCCTGGTGGCGGACATATTAGCGCAGGAAACTCGCATGCAAGGAGTGAAAGACGACACTCGGCATCGCGCTACACCTCACCGACATCGAAGCAGAACTACGGCAAGAACCTTAACGGTACGCGTGTGAGCACTTCAATACGCAACCAGGGCTCTACATCTTCGGGTGTGAACCATAGCACGGTGAATAGAGGTAATAGCTCTACATCGCGAGGTAATACTCGATACTCGACCTCGACAACTACGCAAAAGCGTTCGGAGCAGAGTAGTAACTTCCGCAGTTCGTCATCATCGAGTCGCTCAAGCAACAGTTCGTCATCGAGCTATCGTTCAAGCAGCAGTAGCTCATCAAGCCGTTCAAGCAGTAGTAGCTCATCGAGCCGCTCAAGTGGAGGTACAACATCCTCACGCAGATAACACAATATAGCAAGGAGTGTCGTTTTAGGTATGCTCCTTGCTCTACACCATATAAACAAGGTATGCTATGAAACGAATACTTATATCAACAATATCGGCTATCGCCCTTAGTGTGTTGTCTATCGCCCCAGCCAAAGCACAGAAATTTGACTTTGGAGGTACGGTGCAAAATAATGATATAGCCTCATGGCTCGATTTGTACGACTTCTCGTTCACATCGCACAACTTTGGTACGGCACGCTCCATGGCCATGGGTAATGCCTTTACATCACTTGGTGCGGATATGGTCTCAGCATCGTTGAACCCTGCGGGTATAGGTATGTATGTGAGTGGTGACTTCAGCTTCTCGCCGATGCTCAGCTTCTCGAACTCTAAGACCGAGGGAGGCGATCCTTTCTACTCGCCTGGGGATATCGAAATATTCGATAATCGTACTACGCGCTTTGCTATACCAAACTTCGGTGTTGTAGTGCCTATATCAAAGGGTACGGGAGCGTTTACAAATATCAACTTCGGCATAACATATAACCGTATTGCCGACTTCAACCAGGATAGACTTATGGCATCGTATGACAACGAGGAGCGAAACTCTATACCCGAATACTTTGCTGCTATGGCAAATGCCGATATGGATAGTTTCCCATTAGACAAGGATGGCAGGTTGGAGTATGGTGACCCATACTATTGGGGCGCGGTGCTTGCCTATAAGAATGGCTTGATAAACAAGGTTGATAAGGATTGGTCTGTTGACAGAATAGGGGAGAATGCCCTTGTTGATAACTACTCGGCAACAGAGACGCGTGGCTCAGTGGGCGAGTGGGCATTTACCACAGGATTTAATATCGTAGATAAGCTCTATTTTGGTATATCGCTCGGTATTCATGACCTTAATTATAGACGCGATACATACTATGGCGAGAACTACCACTATGCCGAGGGTGAGGTGCCAACGGGCGAAGATATGCCCTACCAAATGCAGTATATGAACTATATGCAGTACACACGCTTCTCGGGCTCGGGACATAACTTCAAATTTGGTATTACAGCGCGTCCATTTAGCTGGTTGCGCATAGGTGTTGCCTACCATACACCAACATACTACAGTCTTGATATAAGCTATAAGGGTGAGATGTGGTCGGAGACACATAGCGCGGGTGATAACCCTGAGGGTTATGATGTAGCACCGGGTGGTTACTTCGAGGATTATGTCGAGTCGCCCGTGTGGGAGGATTACGGCATCTACTCATGGGAGTTCCGCACACCATCGCGCCTCCTTGCAGGTGCATCCATAACCTTGGGTAAGCGAGCTATTATCTCTGCCGATCTGGAGCGTAGCTGGTATCAGACAACACGCCTTCAGTCATCGCCTATAGAGCATCTCGATGCTATCTACAAGCAGAACTACAAAGATGTGTTCAAGGGTAGTAACACGGTGCGCCTCGGTGCTGAGTGGTACGCCCTCCCAGCTGTAGCTCTTCGTGCGGGATATATCTGGAGTGGTAAGGCGCTTAGAGATGACTTCAAGGATGCTATCTTTTCACATCCGATACCTACCGAGCAGTCATTCCTAACAGCAGGCCTCGGCATCCACCTTAATAGAAACACAACGCTCGACTTCGCTTATCAGTATGGTATGACACGCTACAGTGGCGAGCAGCTCTTCTATGCTACAGAGAGTCTTGATGGTGTGACCAAGGAGGTGATATCCAGCCGCGTATTTAGCACCAAGACAAAGCGTCATAATGCCGTTGTGACCATTGGATTTAGATTCTAATGTAGAACACAATCTTGTCCTTGAACAGATTTTTTTGGTTCTATATTTGCAGAATTGATATATTTTGTTTATCTTCGCTTATTATATGATGTATAACCGTACAAAAACGATACGATTATGACAGAGGAGAAGACCCGCTACAATGATGCAGAACTGGAGGAGTTCCGTGTATTGATAGAGCAGAAATTGGAGTCAGCGCGTAACGACTATGAGATGTTGCGTACTGCAATAAATAACGAGAATGATACTGAGGATTCGTCACCTACATTCAAGGTCTTGGAGGAGGGTGCTACGACACTCTCACGCGAGGAGTACGGCTCATTGGCACAACGCCAGGCGAAGTTTATTCGCAACCTTGAGTTGGCCCTTGTGCGTATTAAGAATAAGACCTATGGTATCTGTAAGACCACAGGTAAGCTAATACCTCGTGAGCGTCTTTTGCGCGTTCCTCACGCTACAGAGTGCATAGAGGCTAAGACTGCGCGCAAGTAGGACTATAGCGAAATAAAACCCTTGTGCCACCAATGAGGCGTACTTATGTACATCCCATGGTGGCACTTTGTTTTTGAGTTGCGGGGTGGAAGCCAGCCACATGGGTTCTAATGGAGTGCTATGGGTTATCAAGGGTTGTTATGGGTTCTCATGGAGTGCTATAGGTGTAGTGCTATCAGCAAAAGCATAAGAGCCACAACCCCCAAAGGCTATGCCTTTCAACCATTACTAATTGCTAATTACTCATTACTAATTGCTTATGTCAGTAATAAGATTAACCAAGGAGTTTACATTTGAGGCGGCGCATATGCTCGAAGGCTACGATGGCTTATGCCGCGAGATTCATGGTCATTCATACCGTCTGTTTGTTACGGTTAAGGGTAAGCCAGTGACCGATATGGAGTCGCCAAAGCTCGGCATGGTGATGGATTTCGGTGTGCTAAAGCGTATTGTCAACGAGCAAATTGTTGAGCGTCTTGATCACTCCTTCACCATGCGTAACACCCCAAATGCTGTGTCGATAATCGAGAATATGGGCATAGGGTGTGACTTCTCGAAGATTGTGTTGGTGGATTATCAGCCTACATGCGAGAACATGTTGAGCGACTTTGCGGAGCGACTCCTTGAGGCGTTGCCTGAGGATATCGAGCTATACTCATTGCGACTACACGAGACTGCAACATCCTATGCAGAGTGGTTTGCGGAAGATAACTTCTAATAGATAATATGAAGAAGAGCCTATACCTTATCGATGCTTATGCGTTGATATTCAGATACTACTATGCCTTTCTTGGACGACCTATGCGCAATAGCGAGGGGTTGAATACCTCGGTGGTCTTTGGCTTTACGAAGTTCCTGCGCGATATTCTCAAGCACGAGAAGCCTGACCTTATTGGTGTGGCGTTTGATCCTCCAGGTGGTTGTTTTCGTAGGGAGATAGCCGAGGACTACAAGGCTAATCGCCCACCTACGCCTGAGGATATAAAGCTCTCGGTACCATATGTCAAGCGTCTGTTGGAGGCTATGTGCATACCTGTGTTGGAGGTTGCGGGCTTTGAGGCAGATGATGTTATCGGTACTCTTGCTAAGCGAGGTGTTGAGGCGGGGTATAGGGTCTTTATGGTGACTCCCGATAAGGACTATGGTCAGCTTGTTGATGATGACTGTGTGATATATCGACAGAAGGGCGACAATATAGAGATTATCGACAAGGCGGCTATCGAGGCTAAGTATGGCTTTAGTGACCCGGCTTTAGTGTGCGATATGTTGGCACTATGGGGCGATGCCTCGGATAATATCGCAGGTGTGCCAGGTATTGGCGAGAAGGGTGCCTCGAAGCTTGTGAGAGAGTGGGGTACAGCAGAAAATATCTTGGCTAATGCCGATAAGATTGGTGGTAAGACGGGTAAGAACATCGCCGAGTGGGGCGAAAAACTCCTTGTGGCTAAGAGCCTTACAGCCATTAGACGCGATGTGCCTATAGAGTTTTCGGAGGCAGAGCTTACTATGTGTGCGCCTAATAATGCGGCACTCAGAGAACTATACCGTGAGCTTAACTTCTCATCGTTCCTACGCGAGCAGGAGAGCGCTGTTTCTGCAGAGGCGAGTGTTGTGCATGAGGTGGTTGAGTTGCAGACCTCTGATGCATCACGCAAGCGAAGTCAGACTAAGCGCGAGGCTGCCATGGAGGGTCAGGGTGACCTCTTTGCTATGTTTGCAGAGCCTAAGAGTGAAAGAGTGGAGGAGAAGATGCTTGTCGAGGAGCAGGGTAGCGCCGTGGGTAGCGATATAACAACTACTCCGCATGATTACCGCACTATAACCTCAGAGGATGAACTACGCGCAATGTGTGACTATCTGCGCGGTTTTGGGGAGTTCGCTGTGGATACAGAGACTACGGGAGTAAACCCTATGACAAGCACTATCGTAGGTATGTCGTTCGCCGCAGAGCCATTCAAGGCGTGGTACTTGCCGCTGAATGTGGGAGGCAGAGAGCGTTATATTGATATTGTGCGTCCACTGCTTGAAGATGAGACCATAGCCAAGATAGGTCAGAACATAAAGTTCGATATTATGGCTATGCGCAAGGTGGGCATAGAGCTTCGTGGTGCGAAGTACGACACCATGTTGCTCCACTACCTTATAGACTCAGAGGCGCGACACAACATGGACTTTATCGCGGAGCAGTACCTTGGCTACACGCCTATAAGTATTGAGACGCTTATCGGCAAGGGTGCAAAGCAACTTACAATGGATATGATATCTGTTGAGCGCGTGGCGGAGTATGCTGCCGAGGATGCCGATGTGACACTACGACTTAAGGATAAACTCTACCGTGAGGTGGAGCGATTGGGTATGGCGGAGCTATACCACCGTATCGAGGAGCCGATGATTGATGTATTGGCAGATATGGAGTTTACGGGAGTACGCATAGATAGCGAGGCTTTGGCGCGATATGGCGTGGAGCTAAGTGCTCACCTAAGCCGATTGGAGCAGGAGATATGCGACTTGGCGGGAGAGCCTGAGCTAAATATCAACTCTTCGCGTCAGCTTGGTGAGGTGCTATTTGGTAAGCTACGCATCACCGAGAAGCCTAAGATGACCAAGACAAAGCAATACTCTACGGAGGAGGAGTATCTACAAGGTTTTGCTAAGGAGTTCCCTATCGTTAGTAAGGTGTTGGAGTATCGTGGCGTGAAGAAGCTACTTTCTACCTATGTCGAGGCGTTGCCAAAACTTGTGAATGAGCACACAGGACGCATACATACATCCTATAATCAGGCGGTGACTGCCACAGGACGACTATCATCGACTAATCCTAATCTACAGAATATACCTATACGCGATGAGCTGGGTAAGCCTATACGCGCGGCATTTGTTGCATCTGAGGGTAATGTTATCGTGGCTGCTGACTACTCGCAGATAGAGCTACGCCTGATGGCGCACCTTAGTGGGGATAAGGCGTTGATAGATGCCTTCCTTGGTGGTGAGGATATTCACTCGGCTACGGCAGCACGCCTCTATGGTAAGAGCCCTAAGGAGGTAAGCTCGGATGAGCGTCGTAGGGCTAAGACTGCAAATTTCGGTATTATATATGGTATTTCAGCGTTTGGTCTTGCGCAACGACTCGATATTGCCAATAGGGATGCCAAAGAGCTTATAGAGAGCTACTTCGCTTCGTATCCCGATGTTAAGCGATATATGGATGAGGCTGTTGGGAAGGCTACGCAAAGCGGTTTTGTGGAAACTATGTTCCTGCGTCGCCGTCAGCTACGCGATATTCAATCCTCAAACCGCACGGTGCGTGGTGTTGCGGAGCGTAACGCCATAAATGCCCCAATACAGGGTTCGGCGGCGGATATTATGAAGCTTGCCATGGTGGAGATAGCACGCCGCTTTAAGGCTGAGGATATTCGCTCCAAGATGATTATGCAGGTGCATGATGAGGTGGTCATCGACACCCTGCCTGAGGAGCTTGACAAGGTGTGCCGCGTAGTTAAGGAGGCGATGGAGTCGGTAGCATCCTTGCGTGTGCCTCTTATCGCGGAGGTCAATCATGGTAACAACTGGCTGGAAGCACATTAGTCGAAGTGAAAACTGAAAACTGAAAAGTGTGGTGCGCTTCGCGCGAGTTTTATAAACATGCGTCGCAGACACCTTACCTTTCAGTTTTCAGTTTTCACTTTTAATATGCGTCGCAGACGCCACACCTTTCACTTTTCAGTTTATAAAATAAAAGGGCAACCAAACGGTTGCCCTTTTATTGCTATGCCTTAGTTACTGCAATCTTGAGAGGTGCTTCGTCGATATCTGAAGTAACAACGAACTCTCCTGCAGGGTTTGCTACAGCCTTAACCTCTACGGCCAAGGTCTGTCCGCCGATATACTCGGCGAAGCTCTCGATAGCAGGTGTTGTAAGCTCGGTAGCCTCTATCTCAACACGAATCTTATCAGTTACCTCGAAGCCAGACTCCTTACGGATGTTCTGGATGCGGTTAACCAACTCGCGGGCTACACCCTCACGGCGCAACTCATCGGTGATGGTAATATCCAACGCTACGGTGAGCTTACCCTCTGAAGCTACCAACCAGCCTGGCATATCCTCAGATGTAATCTCGAAGTCGGCAGCAGTGGTTACGAACTCCATATCCTCAACCTTAAGGATAGTCTCGGCGTTAGCCTCAACGGCAGCAATCTGCTCCTGAGAGAATGACGCTACAAGGGCTGCAACCTGCTTCATGTACTTACCGCACTTAGCACCAAGGGTCTTGAAGTTTGGCTTGATGCGCTTAGTAATGATACCGGTAGTATCAGTGATAAGCTCGATATCCTTAACATTAACCTCGCCCATGATAAGCTGGCGCACAGACTCGATATGCTTAGCCATATCCTTATCAAGCACAGGGATGATAATCTTCTGAAGTGGCTGACGCACCTTGATATTAACCTTGCGGCGTAGTGCCAACACCATAGATGAGGCGCGCTGTGCAAGCTGCATCATCTCCTCAAGCTCAGAGTTGATAAGTGCCTCGTTGCACTTAGGATACTCGGCAAGGTGTACGCTCTCCTCGGTGTGACGACCACTCACAGCGTTCAAGTCGCAGAAGATGCGGTCGGTGATGAATGGAGCGATAGGCGCAGCAAGCATAGATACAGTCTCCAAGCATGTGTAGAGTGTCTGGTATGCTGCGAGCTTATCTGCTGTTAGCTCACCACCCCAGAAACGCTTACGGTTAAGGCGCACATACCAGTTAGATAGGTTCTCGTTAACAAAGGCATCGATAGCGCGTGCTGCTGGTGTTGGGTCGTAGTCCTCAAGGTATTTGGTAACATCCTTGATAAGGGTGTTAAGCTCAGAGAGTATCCAACGGTCAATCTCTGGACGCTCCGCAACAGCAACCTCAGCCTCCTTGCCTGTGAAGCCGTCAATATTGGCGTAAAGAGCAAAGAATGAGTAGGTGTTGTACAAAGTACCGAAGAACTTACGGCGACACTCGTCCACACCGTCAACATCGAACTTAAGGTTATCCCAAGGCTGTGAGTTCGATATCATATACCAGCGGGTAGCATCTGCGCCATACTTCTTCAATACCTCGAATGGGTCAACAGCATTGCCCAAACGCTTAGACATCTTATTGCCGTTCTTATCCAAGACAAGACCGTTAGAGATGATATTCTTGAAGGCTACAGAGTCGAACAACATTGTAGCGATAGCGTGCAATGTGTAGAACCAACCGCGGGTCTGGTCAACACCCTCAGCGATGAAGTCGGCAGGGTAGATCTGGTCGAAGCCCTCCTTGTTCTCGAATGGGTAGTGTACCTGTGCGTATGGCATAGCACCTGAGTCGAACCAAACATCGATGAGGTCTGGTTCACGGCGCATAGGCTCGCCCTTAGATGATACCAACACGATATTATCTACATAAGGACGGTGTAGGTCGATGTTCTCTGTCGAATAGTTCTCCTTAGACATATCGCCCACAACAAAATTCTTGTATGGGTTCTCGGTCATCACGCCCGCAGCTACAGACTTCTCAATCTCCGAGATAAGCTCCTCGATAGAGCCGATGCACTTCAACTCGGTGCGGTCCTCTGTAGCCCAGATTGGAAGTGGTGTACCCCAGAAGCGTGAGCGTGAGAGGTTCCAGTCGTTGATATTCTCAAGCCACTTACCAAAGCGACCTGTACCTGTTGACTCTGGCTTCCAGTAGATAGTCTTATTAAGCTCCATCATGCGCTCGCGGAGTGCTGTGGTGCGGATAAACCATGAGTCGAGTGGGTAGTACAACACTGGCTTATCTGTACGCCAGCAGTGTGGGTAGTTGTGGGTGTGCTTCTCGATTTTGAAGACCTTACCTACCTCCTTAAGCTTGATAGAGATGTAGATATCGAGGTTCTCAGCCTCTGAGGCTGCCTTCTCGTCGTAGCGACCATCCACGGTGAACTGTGGGTCGTAGGCATTCTTCACGAAGCGACCCTCATACTCGTTGTAAGCCTCCTCGACGCACTCCTTCGCAAAGCGCTCGTCAAGCTCCTCGGTAAGGTAGAACTTACCTGCAAAGTCAACCATAGGGCGGGTCTCGCCGCGCTTGTTAATCATAAAGAGTGATGGCATGTCTGCCTGACGCGCTACGAAGGCATCATCAGCACCGAAGGTAGGGGCGATGTGTACGATACCTGTACCATCCTCAGTGGTTACATAGTCACCAGGGATTACGCGGAATGCCTTTGCTGAAGCCTCCTTCCAGTTGCCCTGCTCGTCAGCCTCCACAGGCTTAACCCAAGGGAGCAACTGCTCGTAGTGCATGCCACATAGGTCTGTACCCTTATACTTGCCAACAATCTCGAATGGTATGAGCTTGTCGCCAGCCTTGTAATCCTCCAATTTAAGCTCCTCGGCCTTCTTGTTGAAGATTGAGTAAAGAAGTGGCTCGGCAACAACGGCTGTAATCTTCTCGGCGTTGTATGGGTTGTAGGTGCGAACAGCTACATAGTCAATCTTTGGACCTACGCAGAGCGCAGTATTTGATGGAAGTGTCCATGGTGTTGTTGTCCAAGCAAGGAACACAGGTGTGCCCCAGCCCTCCATCTCCGCCTTAGGGTCGAGGATGCGGAACTGAGCAGTACATGTGGTATCCTTAACATCGCGGTAGCAGCCTGGCTGGTTAAGCTCGTGTGTCGAAAGACCTGTACCTGCTGCTGGCGAGTATGGCTGGATGGTGTAGCCCTTGTAGAGAAGACCCTTCTCGTAGAGCTGCTTAAGCAACCACCACAAAGTCTCGATAAACTTGTTGTCGTAGGTGATATATGGATCGTCCATATTTACCCAATAACCCATCTTGTGGGTTAGGTCCTCCCAGATGTCGGTGAACTCCATGACAGCCTCGCGGCACGCCTTGTTGTACTCCTCGATAGAGATTGTCTTGCCGATATCCTCCTTCGTAATACCCATCTTCTTCTCCACACCAAGCTCCACAGGTAGTCCGTGTGTATCCCAACCTGCCTTGCGGTGTACAAGATAGCCCTGCTGGGTCTTGAAACGACAGAATACATCCTTGATGGTACGCGCCATGACATGGTGGATACCTGGTGTACCGTTTGCTGATGGTGGACCCTCATAGAACACGAAGGTTGGATGACCCTCGCGTGTTGTTATGCTCTTGTGGAAGGTGTCATCCTTAGTCCAGCGTGCCAAAACATCCTCTGCCACGCCAGCCAAGTCAAGACCCTTATATTCGTTAAATTTGCTCATTACTCAAATATTTAAAGTGAAAACTGAAAACTGAAAGGTGAAAAGTAAGGAGCGCTTCGCGCGAGTTTTATAAACATGCGTCGCAGACACCACACTTTTCAGTTTTAACCTTTCACTTTTCACTTTTAATGTTACTCCTCGTCCTCCTCTTCGTCAGACTCAGCCATTGTAGTATAGACATTTGTCACATCGTCATCCTCCTCGAGGTGCTCAATAAGTTTGTTTACTGACTCGCGCTGCTCAGGAGTAAGCTCCTTAGTGTCGGTAGGGATGCGTACAGACTCACCAGATACAAGCTCGAAGCCCTTCTCCTCAATCCAAGTCTGAATCTGACCGAATGACTCGTAGCTCGCATATACTGTCACCTCGCCCTCCTCAGCGTAGAACTCATCCACGCCAAAGTCGATCATCTCCAACTCCATCTCCTCGAAGTCAACACCCTCGGTTGGCTTAAACTTAAATACGCACTTGTGCTCGAACATGAAGCCTACAGAGCCTGATGTGCCGAGAGTACCACCATACTTGTTGAAGTACATACGCACAGATGCTACGGTGCGGTTGGTGTTGTCAGTAGCTGTCTCCACCAATACAGCGATACCGTGAGGGCCATAACCCTCGTAAATCATCTCCTTGTAATCTGCAGCGTCCTTATCTGTAGCACGCTTGATAGCACGCTCCACATTCTCCTTAGGCATATTCTCAGCCTTGGCGTTCTGAATAAGAAGGCGAAGACGGAGGTTTGATGATGGGTCTGGACCTGAAGCCTTTACAGCCATCTCAATCTCCTTACCAATCTTTGTAAATACACGCGCCATGTGTCCCCAGCGCTTCATCTTTCTCGCCTTGCGATACTCAAATGCTCTTCCCATAGTGTAATAATTTTTATATTTTTTATACTCTTGAATATTTGCTTGTACCTATGTATATACATACAATCGCGCAAAGATAGTAAAAAAAATTACTAATTTCTAATTACTAATTATTTTTTTGTATCTTTGCCGTAATATGCGCGTGTATGCGCGCGTTTAATTGTGGAATCGTCGCAAGAAATGAAGAGAAATTTTACTATAGGATTTGATGCAAAGCATGCTAATCGTGGCAATACCACGCGTAGTAGCTATGCGCGATTTGTTATAGGTGCGCTGGCAGAGGCGTGTCCACGGAGTGGCTATTTCCGTATGTATGTAGAGAGCAACGAGCCTCATGAGGATTATGAGAGGCTTGCTCAGCGACATAATGTTGAGTCTATGGAGCCCGATGGTGCGCTATGGCGTAGGCTATCTGGGATGTGGCGTCTGTGGCATGTGGGTAGGGATATGGAGCGTGGTGATGTGGATCTCTACCATGCTCTTGCAGGTGTTGTGCCCATCGGTTTGCAAAGGCGTAATATACGCTCTGTGGTGACCATACACAGCTTGGAGTTTCTGCGTCTTAGAAGTCTCTTTCGTCCTATCTACAATCTCTATCGTCGCATGCTTATGCTCTCCTCGATGCGCAGAGCAGACCGTATTGTCGCTGTGAGTGAGTGTGTTAAGCGAGATATTGTTCGTTACCTGCGTATAGATGCCGAGAAGATAGATGTTATCTATGGTGGCTGTCATCGTCGCTTTACCGAGCCTGTAACCGAGGCGCAAGTTAAGCAGGTGCGTGAGCGTTATAATCTTCCCGAGCGTTATCTTCTTGTCTCAGGTACTCATAGTGCGCGTAAGAACCTTGGGCAGATTATCGAGGCTCTTCCAGATATAGACCCCGATGTTAGCGTTGTCATTGCAGGGCGTGGTACGCCACTCACCGAGGCACTTATGCGTCGTATCAAGGCATTAGGAATGGAAAGCAGGGTGCTTATGTTGCATGGCGTTGCCGCGGAGGATATGCCTGCGATATATCATGCTGCTCTTGCATACCTTATGCTCTCGTTGTATGAGGGCTTCTCCACGACCATTGTCGAGGCTATAACTGTCGGTGTTCCCGTCATCGCAGCTAAGGCTTCAAGCCTTGAGGAGTCGGGTGGAGAGGGATCGATATATGTTGAGCCTCATGACCACGATGCCTTGGTGGAGGCTGTGGAGCGCGTTGTGCATGATGAGGATTTGCGTCAGAACATGATTGATCGGGGAAGAGAATATGCTACTCGCTTTCGCCCTGAGGTTATTGCATATAACATGTTGAATACATATCGCCGTATTGGTGTAGATATACCGATGTGGTAAAAGAGTAAAATGATGCTGTGTAGTAATACACTGAAATATAAGTATTTATGCTTAATTGTGAGAGATTTGAGCCGAAATACATGGTCATATTGACAAAAAAATCGTATCTTTGGCGGTCCCTTGATACGATAATTAGGATAAGAGATTAGTATATACAAGCAGATATTGTTATGGAAAAAGTTACTAAAATCGTGGTTATGGCAAAGCAAGTGCCCGACACTCGCAATGTGGGCAAGGATGCTATGACCCCAGAGGGCACGGTCAATCGTGCTGCTCTTGCAGCAATCTTCAATCCTGAGGATTTGAACGCTCTTGAGATGGCTCTTCAGCTTAAGGATAGAGTGGGCAATGCTACCGTTCATGTGCTAACTATGGGTCCTCAGCGTGCTGCTGATGTTATTCGCGAGGCTATGTTCCGTGGTGCTGATGGAGGCTACTTGCTCTCAGGTCGTGAGTTTGCAGGCTCAGATACTTTGGCTACATCATACGCCTTGTCGTGCGCACTTCGTAAGATAAATCCCGATGTTGTGGTAGCAGGTCGTCAGGCTATCGACGGCGATACCGCACAGGTAGGACCTCAGGTGGCTGAGAAGCTCGGTCTCCCACAGGTGACCTACGCCGAGGAACTTATAGATGTAAAGGAGGGTGAGATAACCATTAAGCGTCGCTTGGAGCGTGGTACTGAGGTTGTGGTGTCACCGCTACCTGCTGTTATCACCGTGAATGGCTCGGCTAAGGAGTGCCGTCCACGCAACGCTAAGCGTGTGATGAAGTATAAGTATGCTCTTGCAACATCTGAGATTATGGAAGCTGCCGAGGAGCGTAAGGTGTTTATTGCTGAGCGCGACTATCTACACATCATCGAGTTCTCGGCTCAGGATGTAAACCCTGATGCGGAGCAGCTTGGCTTGGCAGGTTCACCTACAAAAGTTAAGAAGATTGAGAATGTCGTGTTCCAGGCTAAGGAGGCTAAGACCCTAACGGCTCAGGATGCTGACATCGAGGCTTTGATGCAGGAGCTTATCGCAAGCCATACACTTGGTTAAACCTAATATTGAGAGAGTTATGAATAGTGTATTCGTATATATAGAGATCGAGGATAAGGAGATTGCCGATGTGTCGTTGGAGCTTCTTACCAAGGGTAGAGAGTTGGCTAACACCTTGGGCGTAAAGCTTGAGGCTGTGGCTATTGGCAAGGATGTTAAGTGCCACGCTCAGGAGTTGGCTAAGTATGGTGCAGATGTTGTTTGGGTTGCAGATGATGCTATTTTCGCACCTTTCCGCACACTCCCACATACAGCCGTTATGGTTGGTCTTATCGAGCAGGAGAAGCCACAGATTGCACTCTTCGGTGCAACACCTGTAGGTCGTGACTTCGCACCTCGCGTGTCGTCAGCACTCCACAGTGGTCTTACGGCAGACTGTACAGAGCTTGTTATCGGCGAGCATAAGGATGCTAAGACTGGTAAGGAGTATGACTCGCTTCTCTACCAGATTCGTCCAGCCTTTGGTGGTAACATCATTGCTACTATCGTAAACCCTGAGTGCCGTCCACAGATGGCAACTGTTCGTGAGGGCGTTATGCGTAAGGAGGCGTTGGCAACACCTGCGGCAGGCGAGGTACGTGAGATTGAGTGGCAGAAGATGGTCAAGGATACCGACCTTGCAGTGCGTATCGTTGAGCGTCATATCGAGGAGCGCAAGATTAACATCAAGGGCGCCTCAATCATCGTAGCAGGTGGTTATGGTGTAGGCTCTAAGGAGGGCTTCGCTCTTGTTCATGAGTTGGCTTCAGTTCTTGGCGGTGAGGTAGGAGCATCGCGTGCTGCTGTTGATGCTGGTTTTACCGAGCATGAGCGTCAGATTGGTCAGACAGGTGTAACCGTGCGCCCTAAGCTCTATATCGCTTGCGGTATCTCAGGTCAGATTCAGCACACTGCGGGTATGGATCAGTCGGCGATGATTGTATCTATCAACACCGACCCTGAGGCTCCAATCAATAAGATTGCAGACTACGCTATCGTTGGTAGCGTTGAGGAGGTTATCCCTAAGATGATTAAGTATTACAAACAGAACTCAAAATAGTGAGCTATGGCAAACTTTTATTTAGATAATAAGGATCTACAATATCACCTCTCTCATCCGTTGATGAAGAGAATTATCGAGCTTAAGGAGCGTAACTTTGCCGATGCTAAGGAGTATGACTACGCACCTCAGAATGTTGAGGATGCTCTCGACTCATACCGCCGTGTCTTGGAGATTGTGGGCGATGTGTGTGGTGAGGTTATCGCTGCAAATGCCGAGAGTGTTGACCATGAGGGTCCACGCGTTGTTAACGACCATGTGGAGTACGCTTCGGGTACAGTACGCAACATTGAGGCGTTGAACGAGGCTGGCTTGGGCGGTATGACCCTACCTCGCAAGTACGACGGTCTTAACATGCCTGTTACATGCTTCGCCATGGCTAACGAGATGGTAGCACGCGCCGATGCAGGCTTCGAGAATATCTGGGGCTTGCAGGACTGTGCCGAGACTATCAATGAGTTTGCTTCGGAGGAGATTAAGGCTAAGTTCTTGCCACGCGTATCTGCTGGTGAGACCTGCGCTATGGATCTTACTGAGCCAGATGCAGGTTCTGACCTTGGTGCTGTGATGCTCAAGGCATCGTGGGACGAGGAGGGTCAGACATGGCGTTTGAACGGCTGTAAGCGTTTTATTACCAACGGTGATGGAGATATTTCGCTTGTCCTTGCCCGCACTGAGGAGGGAACAAAGGATGCTCGTGGCCTGTCGATGCTTATCTACGATAAGCGCGATGGTGGCGTTAAGGTGCCCCGTATTGAGAATAAGCTCGGTATCAAGGGCTCGCCTACTTGTGAGTTGGTATTTAACAACGCCCCTGCGGTGTTGGTTGGTGACCGCAAGATGGGTCTTATCAAGTATGTGATGTCGTTGATGAACGCTGCTCGCTTGGGTATCTCTGCACAGTCAACAGGTTTGTGTGAGGCTGCCTACCGTGAGGCGTTGAAGTATGCCCAGGAGCGTGAGCAGTTCGGTAAGCCTATCATCAAGTTCGCTGCCGTTTCGGAGATGCTCAAAAATATGGAGGCTAAGACCCTCGCATCGCGTGCTTTGCTCTATGAAACAGCTCGCTTTGTTGATATCTACAAGCAGTTGACTCATATCTCTCACGACCGCTCGTTGGAGGCTGAGGAGCGTGCCGAGATGAAGTTCTACAACCGCCTTGCTGATGGCTTTACTCCTATCGCTAAGATGTTTGCTTCGGAGTACGCTAACGAGGTTGCCTACGACTCTATCCAGATACATGGTGGTTCAGGCTATATGAAGGATTACGCTTGTGAGCGTTTGTACCGCGATGCTCGTATCATGAACATCTACGAGGGTACTACACAGCTTCAGGTTGTTGCAGCTATCAACCATGTAACTAAGGGTACTTACCTTGAGCAGATTATGCGCTACGAGGAGGAGAAGCACTCTGAGGCATGCGCACCACTCTTTGCAAAACTTGTTGAGTTGCGTAAGGTTTATGAGCAGGTTGTAGAGCGCGTTGAGACGCTTGATAAGGAGACTCAGGGCTATAAGGACTTCCACTCACGCCGCCTTGTTGAGATTGCAGGTTACATTATCATGTCGCATATCATGCTCCGTCAGGCTTCGGAGTTGGAGGCTGAGTACCTCAACCCAACAAAGGTCTTTGTAAAGTATGCCGCAAAGAAAATTGCCGAGGCAGCTGCCTATATCAACGAGTCTGAGACTTCGGATGTAGAGCTATTTAGATAATATATGCTACGGCAAGCTGTAGTGAACGACGAAGGAGAGTGAATAAAAAGTATATTTTGTCGTTACGCTTGCCCTCAAAAAGCTCATTTACGCAAAGTAAACTCCGCTTTTTCGGGCTTCGCAAGCCTAAAACTACATCTTTTTATTCACTCTCTTAGGCTATGGGGGGGGGCTGACTAAGTAACTTTTTAGTCAGCCCCTTTTTTTGTGTATTAGGTGGGTAGTTATGGGTAGAGTGGGTAAGCGCCAGCATCATTTAATTGCATGGCAGTGCGGAGCGCAAGCCAGCGTCAACGCACTCTGATG
>JAZRRF010000009.1:0-11668 GCA_045650465.1 Alistipes sp. | reverse complement strand
TGTAGTTTTAGGCTTAAGTCCCTTTTCACCGCTCACGCTCGGCATAGTCTGCAAGCAGCCTCTGCTCTCACTTAATCGCGGCGCTGCGAAGCCCGAAAAAGCGGAGTTTACTGAGCGTAAATGAGCATTTTGAGGGCAAGCGTAACGACAAAATACACTTTTTATTCACTCTCTAATTTATACTCACTACTTAATATCGAAGTTAAGCAATACCCTATCGCCAACTTTAACCTTGAAGTTATCACCCGCCTTAACCTCAAACTCTCCTTTCGAGCCAAGGTATATAAGATCACCTATGCGCAGCGTCATACACTCCGAGAGATAACTAATAATACGGTCAGGCGTAAAGCGCATATCGTTCAACGATATTCTCTCCTGCTCGACATCGTTAACATAGAATACCGCACCCTCGAGCATAGCATCACGAGGCAACATATCGAGCGACAAAGCCGATGAGTGGTCAAAGCCAACAGCCTCATCCCAAGGCAATCCCGCCACCTTAGCCTTAGAGAGCTTATCAACAGCCGTAAAGGTCACACCCGCCATCACGCCATCAATACAACGCGATGCAAAACGCTCCGAGAGGCACTTTGCAAGGCGTGCATTCTTCAACACTATATGTGGGCGTGCAACAATGCGTCCCATACCATTTGGGATATAGAAAGCGTCATTATTTCTAAGCAGCGCAGTATCGGCCTTAAGGTAAAACTGAGGAGTCTCGCCCTCAGAGGTGTAGTTGTTTATGATATTAATTAGCTTCATATTATCTAAGTGAATTTACAATATCCTTAGCAAAGCGCATAGATGCACCCTCGCTGCCCATCACCGTGCTTAGCTCCCTAAAATCGGCAAGCATACGCTCACGCTCCGCACCCTCAGGGAGTATCGCTCTAAGTTCCTTTGTCGCCTCCTCCATTTTGAGGTTTGCCCTAACAAGCTCCTTTACCGACTCGCGACCAAGGTTGATATTTACAAGCGAGATATAGGGTATTCGCAAGAAGTATGGCTTGAGCTTCTCATAGAGCCAAGGCACATGATAAAGCACAACCTCAGGGATGCCCATAAGCGCCGTCTCGAGGGTTGCAGTACCAGATGTTACCACCGCAGCTACTGAGTGTGCCAGGGTCTGTTGCGTGCGATTATTAACATAGCGCACAGGCGACCCCGCTATGTATTTGTCGTATATTGCCTTATCAATCCATGGCACTGCCGTAACCACAAATTGATAATCTGGGAACTCGCGCGAAAGTGCAACCATATCGGGGAGATTTGCGTTTATCTCCGACACCCTACTACCAGCAAGGAGTGCAACTATAGGGCGGCTATCCAACCCGCACTCAGCAATAAACTGCTCCTTGGATGGCAGCGTAGCACGGCGCTCAGCAATATCATCAACAAGAGGATTACCACAGAAATATGGCTCTATGCCATGACCACGGAAATACTCAGTCTCGAACGGAAAGATTGTGTATAGACGGTCAACATATTTACGCAGGCTCTTGACTCTGCGCTCCTTCCACGCCCACACCTTTGGGGCGATGTAATAATAGACCTTTATACCACGGCTCTTAGCCCACTTAGCTATGCGAATATTGAATGCAGGGTAGTCGATAAGTATGATGACATCGGGGTTGAAGCGCTCGATATCCTCCTTTACGCTATCCATCTGCGTAAGGATGGTTTTGAGGTTCATCGCCACCTGCACAAAGCCAAAGAAGGACATCTGCTTATAGTGATAGAGCATGCTCTGCTCACCCGCCGTAGCAGCCATAAGATCGCCTCCACAGAAGCGGAACTTTGCCTCAGAATCCTCCTTAGCTATCTCGCGCATCAGCTTACCACCGTGCAAATCTCCCGAAGGCTCACCCGCTATAACATAATACTTCATACCTATATAATATATAACAGATAACAAAGATAACGCTTTATTTTGGAAAGTTGGCTACGAATGAAGAAAATTTACAAAATAACACCCGCGCTACGGAGGTGTAGCGCGGGTATCAAAGTAAAACTCGGTGTTACCTCTGACTAAAAGTTGTAACCCTCAATATAATCAGCATAATCACTCCAATAACTTGCGCTCTTATACGCCTCTACAGATTCCATAGGTACATAAATCTTACGACCTAAGGCGTTGTCGGAGAACATACCATAATTTCCTACTGGCGGTGTTGCTGGCTTACAATATACACTTGTAAGGCTGCTGCAAATACTGAATGCATTAACTCCAATCGAAGTTACGCTATCAGGGATAGTTACACTGGTAAGGCTGTCGCAATATACGAATGCACCATCTCCAATCGCAGTTACGCTATCAGGAATAGTTACACTTGTAAGGCTGCTGCATCCAGAGAATACACAAAATCCAATCGTAGTTACACTATCAGGAATAGTTACACTTGTAAGGCTGTAGCAATCATAGAATGCACACTCTCCAATCGAAGTTACGCTATCAGGAATAGTTACACTTGTAAGGCTGCTGCAATAATAGAATGCACCATATCCAATCGTAGTTACGCTATCACCAATAGTTACACTTGTAAGGCTGTCACAACCTTGGAATGCATAATCTCCAATCGTAGTTACGCTATCACCAATAGTTACACTTGTAAGGCCGCTGCACCAAGCGAATGCACTCTCTCCAATTATAGTTACGCTATCAGGAATAGTTACACTTGTAAGGCTGCTGCAATCCATGAATGCCCACTCTCCAATTGTAGTTACGCTATCAGGAATAGTATATTCTGTAGCGCCGCATCCAATGGCAAAAGAGTTAAGCACACCATCAACAATAAGGCATCGACCATCCTCTGATGCAAACTTACCATTAAACTCTTGTAGGCTGCTGCACCAACTAAATGCAGAACTTCCAATCGTAGTTACGCTATCAGGAATAGTTACACTTGTAAGGCTGGTGCAACGATAGAATGCATGATCTCCAATCGTAGTTACGCTATCAGGAATAGCTACACTTGTAAGGCTACGGCAATAATAGAATGCCCTCTCTCCAATCGTAGTTACCTTGCCATCAAATTTTATTACACCAACACCATCTATATATGTATTAGATAATATAGTAGCACCAAATGCTGAACTATTATAAGGTGTTACTATCTCACCACTGCTTGATGTATAATATAGGAAACATATCGGATTTTGGACAATGGTATACTCTGCAAATAGTTCATTATCGCCTTGAGAGGTAACCTTAACCACACAACTTCTCTCTTTGCCAGAGTTATTCTCTGCAATATTTAGTGTAGTACTATATATAGATAATCCTCGTGTTGCTGGGGCAATAATTACCCAATCTTGCGCCTCCTCTGGGATAATAACCTCGCAATCAATATTTGTTTGATAATTTATTAAAACCTTGCCACCCACGCTTGGAACGGTAAAAGTATTATTCTCATCTGCCAAGATAGCATCGTTCTGCTCTTGGTTGATAGTGTACTCAACAAAGATTTCGGCATTATCCTTGGCAACAACCTTGATGACTGCTGTGCGTGCGCTGCAGGTTGTATTCTCGGCAATATTAAGAGTGATACTCTCGCTAACCAAGCCTCGTGTTGCAGGAGAAATAGTTATCCAACTCTGCGCATACTTAGGGATAATAACCTCACAATCAACAGATGTTTGATAAGAGATAACAGCAACGCCACCCTCAGCAGGGATATTAAAGGTATTGTTTGCGTCAGGGATAATAACCTCTTTTAACTTCTGTGACACCACCAATAGTTTCGTCGCCTTACCGCAGCTAAAAACAATTGTGCCATCGCGGTCATCATAGGTAAGATCTGCTGTAAGAGTTACTGTTACACCTGTATCGCTTGCATCGCCACTTGTGATAGAAGTAGTTATCCAATCGCAATTGTTAGTCAACTCCCAAGCATAGTTGCTATATACCTTAATATCTACACTCTCGCCATCAGGACTGATAGTGACAATATCCTTGTTAAGAGAGATGTAGGCATCATCAGGAATATTTCCTCCCTCATCCTTGGAGCATCCTATGGCAACCATACCCAAAAGGGCAAGTAGTAAAAACAGTTTTTTCATAGTATATAAAGTTATATTATTTGCCAATTGATAGACAAAATTAAGCAATTTTTTCCGAACGAACAACACCCACAAGGGACATTGCATGACAAAAGTATAAGTGTGCTATACGATTAAGGCGGGAGCGCTCAAATCAAATGAGGGTGTCCAACATATTTCGTGGACACCCTCCTCTTTTCTTGTTACCAAGCTACTACAACTTACCCAACTCAATCTCGAAGTCGGCCAAGACATTCATATAGTTGATAAATGCCTCGTATGCCGAGTCGTATGGGTTGAAGTATGAGTGTACATCGCCATCCGAGAACCACTTTGTTGCCATATAGTAGAAGTGGTCAGAGTTCTGCATAAAGTGCCATACGAACTCCATATCCTTGCTCTTAGCCTTCTTAACCTTTGGAGCAAGAGCATACAACTTCTGGAACGCCTCATTCTGGAGGTCGTTGCCGAGCCATGCTGTAACATCGCGCTCCTCATCAGCCCATGACATAGCGTATGGAGAGTGGAGCACAGCCACTGGCTGCAACTTCTTAGATGCCTCACTTACGGTAGCGAACTCAAGCTCACCTGTCTTAAGTAGTGCCTCTGGGAGAGCCTTCATAAAGTCGAAGATGCCGGTAGCGGCCTTCTGGTGCTCACCGAAGGTCTCATAATCCATGAAGAGGTTAACAACATCGCCTGTATCGGCAGCCACCCACTGAGCGAACTTATCAGCTGTCAAAGGCCACTCAGACCAACCCTCATTTGAGAAGCGGAAGGCGATATCGTCCGAAAGCTTGTAGTTACGCAATAGCAAGCGTAGCTTATTATCGTTTGCATCTGTATATACGAAGTTAGGCGACTTCCAACCGAGGATATGCTTAGCACCCTCAGCCAACATAGTCTTGAAGCCCATACCCTCAACCGCTTTGGCAATCTCGTCAGAGTAGATAAGCTCAGTATTGCGGAAAGCTGTAGGCTTAACACCAAACTCCTCCTTAAGCATCTGGCTATGGAGCTTAACCTCGCTCTTGAACTCATCAACAGAGTATAGCGATGCCAAAGAGTGTGAATAGGTCTCAGCAAGGAACTCAACACAACCTGTAGCTGCCAACTTCTTGAACGACTCCAACACCTCAGGTGCGTATGCCTTGAACTGCTCAACTGCCGAGCCGGTGATTGAGAATGTACACTTGAAAGCACCCTTATTCTGCTCGATAAGGTTTAGTAGGAGTGCATTCATTGGAAGATAACACTCGCGTGCCACCTTCTGCATGATTGAGCGGTTTGTAAAGTCATCGAGGTAGTTATGGTCGTTGCCCATCTGGAAGAAACGATAGGTCTTCAAACGCCATGGCTGATGAACCTGAAAATAGAAACAAACTGTCTTCATATATATCTTCGTTTTTATTTGTTACACTTATCGATAGCCTGCTGATATACATCCTTAATCTTCACAGCGGCATTGATCCACTTGAGGTTGTTAACCTCCTCCATACCCTTCTCCGAGAACATCTTAGCGAGGGCTGGATATGAGATTAGACCATATATAGCATCCGCCATAGCATCCACATCCCAATAGTTCACCTTGATGGCGTAGTCCAAGACCTCAGCAACACCACTCTGGTGCGAGATGATAGTTGGCACATTTGAACGCATAGCCTCCAATGGCGAGATACCAAATGGCTCAGATACTGAAGGCATGATATAGACATCCGAGAGCTGGAACATCTTCTGAACATCGTCACCCTTGAGGAAGCCTGTGAAGTGGAAGCGGTCCGAGATGCCTAATTGTGCAGCACGGCGAATACAGTGGTTCATCATATCGCCCGAACCCGCCATCACAAAGCGTACATTAGGCACGCGAGCAAGCACCTTAGCAGCAGCCTCGATAAAGTAGTCAGGACCCTTCTGGAAGGTGATACGGCCAAGGAATGTTACAATCTTATCCTTCACACCGCGCTCAGGCACAGGGTTATCGTTCTCGGCAAACTGCACAGCGTTATGCACCGCCACAACCTTCTCTGGCTCGATGTTATACTTATTGATTACGATGTTACGAGTGAGGTTAGATACCGCGATAACCATATCTGCAGCCTCCATACCTGCACGCTCAATCTCATATACGCGAGTATCAATATTATCGCTTGACGAACGGTCAAACGATGTAGCATGCATATGAACTACAAGAGGCTTTCCTGATACCTGCTTAGCTGCAATACCAGCAAAGTATGTCAACCAGTCGTGCGCGTGGATAACATCAAACTGACCCTCAAGCTGGCGTGCCACCTCAGCGGCAACAACAGCATAGCGAGCAACCTCCTCCATGATGTTTGCACCATACTTACCCGAGAAGGTATAACGCTGTGTCCAACTATCACCCTTACGCTCCCAGAACTTCTGACCTGTGCGCTCGTAACCCTCGCGGTAGGTTGTCCACTCCTCTGGTGAGATATATGGGACCATGTTTGAGTCGATATGGATGTATGAAATCTTCTGCCAAATATCATCTACGCCCTCAACGCTTGAGTCACTATAGCGTGCCTCGATATCGCTGGCGTTGACAACCTTAACAAAGCTCTGATCCTCGTCACCCGAAGCCTTAGGCATAACGAAGATAACCTCAACATCGTTGCGCGCCAAGCCCTGTGTCATACCGTAGCAGGCTGTACCCAATCCTCCGGCAATGTGGGGAGGGAACTCCCATCCGAACATTAGTACTCTCATAATATATCTTTTTTATATTTTACTTCTTTGCACTCTTGCGTACACACTTACGCTTTGGCTTAACCTCTGTCTCCTCACTCTTTGCCGCAGCCTTACGCTTTGGCTTCTTGGGCGAGTATTTCTCAACCAATGAGTTGATGTATAGGAGTCCAGCCACAGATGTTGCGTGCGATATAGAGCCACGCGCACCATGAGGAGGATCACCCTCAAAACGCTCCGAAAGCGAGCCTACGCACTTTGTCTGAAGCTCATCATCGAAGGCCTCCAAGATACGCTTCGCATCCTCAACATAACGCTCACCACCAATATCGAAGCACCCCTTAACATAGAACATAAGAGGCCATATCCATGCTGAACCATTGCGCGATGCGAGATCCTGCGAACGCTGATCCTCGTTGTAGTTCGATTTGTAGTGAATGTTGCGTGGAGAGAGTGTACGAATACCACGAGGCGTAAGTAGATGACCATTAGCCGTGTGCAATACGCGCACAACCTGCTCCTCGCTTAGCATCTTATAGTCGAGACCTACGGCTACGAGCATATTGCAGCGAATAAACTTATTTACTTCGTCATAGTTCACATAGTCGGCAAGGTATCCCTCCTCCTCCAACCAGAACTTTTCAACGAACGACGCCTTAATTCTCTCAGGCAACTCATTCCACTCCTTAACGAACTCCTTATCGCCCTGCTTCTTAGCCACAGCAAGAGTGTACTGAATAGCATTGTACCACAACGCCTGCACCTCAACATCATAGCCACGGCGTGGTGTCAAAGGCTCTCCATCAACCTTAGTACCCATCCATGTCAAAGGGCGCTCTGCTGATGCCCATATTAGACCATTATCGTGCATTTTAATCTCCTCGTTAAAACCACGACGATAGGCCTCAAGGATACCTTTCATTGCAGCGCCATACTTCTCCCATAGCTCCTTCTGAGCGATATGTCCCTCTAACTGCTGTAGAGCATAGTATAGCCACAATGGAGCATCCACGGTAGGAGGTGCAATATAGCCCTCCAAAAGACCACTTGCCTTGATGTCTGCAACAGCAGTATCAAGCACATCTATACAATCCTGCACACGACCCTGAGAGAGTGTCAAGCCTGGGAGTGCCATGAAGGTATCCTCCATGAATGGTCCAAACCAAGGATAACCTGCTACAACCTCGGTGCGGTTATTTGGACGACGAATAACAAACTGGCGTGCCGAGTGTTGCAAGCAGCTTAGGAAATCAATCTTATGTGTACGCTGCGCCAACGATGTTGCATAGACTTCGGTGATAGTCTCAGCAGTCGCCATCATATCTGTTGCGGCAGAAAAGATAACGCTCTCACCCTTCTTGATATTAAACTCGAAGTAGCCTGGAGTGAGTAGATCCTCATAACCCTCATAACCTCGTGCAAGCTCCCTTGGATACTCAAAGTTGTAGTACCAATCTGGGGCAGCAATAAACTCTGAGGCCTCCTTATTTAGCTGCATGTGCAACCAAGGATAGCCCTGATATAGGCGACACTTAACGCCATGAGGTATCTCGTATGCTCTGCCATCCGCCTCCATATTGGCTTTCGACAAGGCATGCTTATCGCGGAAGGCGAGAAGTGGGCGTAGTCGCAATATTGTATCCGAATGCGCATCCACCAAGGTGTAGCGTATCATTAACTGGGTGCGATTATGAATCCAAAGAAGCTCCTTCTTCAATACCACACCACCCACACGATATGTGATTGTTGGTGTTGGCGTGTACTCGAAATCGGTGATATACTTATGTCCTCGAGGCTCGTATGTACCCTCAAATCGGTGCAACGCAAGGTTGAACGCCTGATCATGCTGGATAACCGTCTCGTCGAGCGATGAGAGCAAGACATAAGTTCTGTCACTCTGGTCTATTGGTGCGACCATAAGACCATGATATTTGCGCGTGTTGCAACCAACAATGGTGGTACTCATATAGCCACCACGGCGATCCGTAGCAAGCACCTCTCTATCCAAAGAGTACTCCAAGTTGCCCAACTCACGCTTGTCAAATTTAAGTCCTGACATAATATACATTATTTAAGTTTTGTATTTCCACGATATATACACCACACCGTATTACAATTAGCTAACATTCAGAAACTTACAGTCAGCACATTGCAATACTTCTCGACACACAAAAAAATGCACAAGTAAAATTAAGTCTTTTTTTCTAAAAAAACAAATTTTTTAGGCAAAAAGCGACTCAATAACCGCATCCGAGAGCATAAATTCGCTTGTGGGTATATGCAGACGATTTGCATCAATAGATAGCACACCACGCTCTATCCATCCTATAGCTAAACTCTCCAAACGCCTCCGCTCAGCCTCGCCAAATGCAGTGCTTACATACTCCAAGTCGATACCCTCCACCGTGCGTAGCGAGGTCATGATATACTCGTTCAGATGGTCCGTGCGACTAAGCACCTCGCTCTCAAAGCGTATATCCCCCTCGGCATACTCCTTAGCCGTAGAGACGCACCACCTGCGGTCATCACCACTAAACGAGTGCGCCCCAGCACCTATGCCAAGGTACTCCACACCTTGCCAATATGCTGAGTTATGCTTGGCACGACAACCCACCTTTGCATAGTTCGAGACCTCGTAATGCTCATACCCCGCCTCTTGAAGCATACGCTCCACAAGAAGGTAGTCACTCTCGGACTGCTCCTCATCCACTGGTTGATACTCACCCTTGCGCACCATAACACCTAAGCGAGTGCGCTCCTCCACCGTAAGATGATATGCCGAGATATGCTCCACATCGAGAGCTATAGCCTCGCTTAGCGTATCTGCAAGCCACTCATCACCAAAGCCCGCGACACCAAAAATTATATCTATCGAGATATTGTCATAACCCGCAGCGCGCAAACGCCCTACACACTCCTTAGCCTCCATAGCCGTATGACGGCGATTCATAAAGCACAGAATTCTATCATCAAAGGATTGAATACCAAGACTGATACGATTTATGGATGTTTGGCTAAGTCTTGCGATATACTCCTCGGTAAGATCATCAGGGTTTGCCTCCAAGGTTATCTCGCCAACTTCAGCACAATCAAAGAGTTTGCGCGCATGTGATATTAGTCTCTCAATCTCTTCAGGTGCAATCAACGAGGGCGTGCCACCACCGAAGTATATAGATGCGATGCGCCTATCACTGAGATACTCAGCTCGCGCCTCCAACTCCCCATGCATCGCCTCTACGACCTTAGGGATAAGCTCTATGGCACCAACCTTGTAGAAGTCACAATAGGTGCATATACGCTTGCAAAATGGAATATGAAAGTATAAGGTTGCCACAGGTATTATATTTTCTCAACTCACAAAGTTAGCGAAAAAAGTTGAGATTTATAGAATAATTATTTATAAAATATCGTATATTTGTAGTGTTGAACTAATAAGGATATTAGCATGAAGAGTATTAGAGAGTTATATCGCATAGGCACAGGTCCATCAAGTAGTCACACCATGGCACCACGCCGTGCAGCAGAGATATTTCAGCATCGCAACCCAGAGTGTAAATATTTTCGTGTTACGCTCTACGGCAGCCTTGCAGCTACGGGTCGAGGTCACCTTACCGATAGAGCGATATTCGATGTGTTGCGCCCACATGGCAATGTGGAGCTTATCTGGGAGCCATCCGTATTTAAACCCTTCCACCCTAACGGTATGCGCTTCGAGGCTATAGATGAGAATAGCGTTGTCGATGATTGGACTGTATATAGCGTTGGTGGTGGTGCTCTTGCAGAGGAGAATAGCGCACCTATAGAGAGTGCTGACATATATCCTGACACTAAACTTACCGATATATTGAAGTGGTGTACCGAGCATGGCCGCACCTTCTGGGAGTATGTCGAGATGCACGAGGGCGGAGATATATGGATATTCCTCGCAAAGATCTGGCGTGTTATGCGCGAGGCTGTAGAGCGAGGCATCGAGACTGATGGCGTCATTCCAGGACCTCTCAATCTCTCGCGCCGCGCTATGCGATACAATGTCCGTGCTTCTGGATATAAGCAGAGTCTGCAATCGCGCGGTCTTATCTTCTCATACGCCCTTGCCGTGAGCGAGGAGAATGCCTGTGGCGGTCGTATCGTCACTGCACCAACATGTGGCTCCTCGGGCGTACTTCCCGCCGTGTTGTACCACCTATGGAAGACCCGTGAGTTCTCCGAGATGCGTATCTGCCGCGCCCTTGCCACAGCAGGACTTATAGGCAACATCGTCAAGCATAACGCTTCAATATCTGGTGCTGAGGTAGGTTGTCAGGGCGAGGTGGGTGTTGCGTGCGCCATGGCAGCTGCAGCAGCAAATCAGCTCTTTGGTGGCACACCTGCACAGATTGAGTATGCCGCTGAGATGGCGTTAGAGCACCACCTCGGATTGACGTGTGACCCCGTATGCGGTCTTGTACAGATTCCCTGCATCGAGCGTAATGCTGTGGCAGCGGCTCGTGCCATCGACTCAGCTACATTTGCAATCCTGTCGGACGGTAAGCACCGGGTAACCTACGACCACGTCGTGGCGGTAATGAAGGAGACAGGCCACAACCTCCCGAGCCTCTATCGAGAGACTGCTGAGGGCGGATTGGCGAAACATTACAGAAGCAAGTAAACTTAAAACTCTATTTATATGAAGAAATTTATCAGATTATTCGCTTTGGCAGCAATGGTGGCATTTGCACTGCCCGCCGAGGCTCAGCTTATCAATGGTCCTCGTGGTTCGGAGGATTTTAAGATTGGTGTTGCGGGATACAGCTACCGCAAGTACGACATCGACCAGACACTGACTTTCCTCAAGAGTATGGAGGTGAAATACTTCTCTGTGAAGGATTGGTGGTTGCCGCTGGACTCTACCAAGGAGCAGATGGACGCCTTCAAGGCAAAGTGC
>JAZRRF010000008.1:0-9715 GCA_045650465.1 Alistipes sp. | reverse complement strand
ATCAGGTCTTGTCTTCCTAAGACCGCTTGGCCTCCGACTTCTCAGGATACTTAGTAGCCATATCCTCAACCTTGTTACGGTTAGAAGCACGCATCTCAAGCATGTAGTCGATCATCTCGTTAGTGATACCACCAGGGATCTCGCAAACGCCGTCTGGACCAGAGATAGCAACAACCTTAGCACCAAGCTCAACAGCCTTCTGTGATGCACCCCAAGCTACGTTACCGAAACCTGAAACTGCAACAGTCTTGCCCTTGATATCCTTGCCAGCCTTAGCCAACATATACTCAACGAAGTACAAAGCACCGTAACCAGTAGCCTCAGGACGAAGGATAGAACCACCCCAAGTCTCACCCTTACCAGTCAATACACCAGTGTGGTACTTGCGAGCAAGCTTCTGATACATACCGTTAAGGAAGCCGATCTCACGACCACCTACACCAACATCACCAGCAGGAACATCAGTATCAACACCGATATTGTTCCACAACTCCTGCATGAATGCCTGGCAGAAGCGCATGATCTCACCGTTAGACTTGCCAACTGGGTTGAAATCAGCACCACCCTTTGCGCCACCCATAGGAAGGGTAGTCAAAGCGTTCTTAAATGTCTGCTCGAAACCGAGGAACTTCAACATTGAAGGGTTCACAGCTGGGTGGAAACGCAAACCGCCCTTGTAAGGACCGATAGCTGAGTTGAACTGTACACGGTAACCGAGGTTAGTCTGTACCTGACCTGCATCGTCAACCCATGTTACACGGAAAGTGAAGATACGGTCTGGCTCTACCATACGCTCTACGATCTTTGCAGCCTCATACTCAGGGTGCTGGTTGTACACCTCCTCGATAGACTCCAATACCTCCTGCACAGCCTGCAAGTACTCGCTCTCGCCTGGGTGCTTGGCCTCCAAATTGGCCATGATTACTTTTACATCCATAGTTTTTCTTTAAGTTAAAAGGTTATAATATAAGATTAACTGTTTGTTTGCACATTTAATAGGGCATCACTCCCTATAAAAACTTTACAAATATACGATAATTTATCGGATTTGTTTCCCTATTTGCACTTTTTTTTACGCAAAAGTGAAAAAAGAGTGTCAAGCAGGGCAAAAACCATGCTCGACACACTTATTTATATTAAACGAATGGAAGGCGAACAACCTCAGCCTTGAGCAGACGACCGCGTACAACAACGGCAATCTGAGTGCCAGCCTTTGCGAACTCTGGCTTAACATAGCCCATACCGATACCTACCTTTAGGCATGGTGACATAGTACCAGATGTTACATGACCGATAACATTACCCTCGAGGTCTGCCAACTCATACTCGTGACGAGGCACACCACGGTCGATAAGTTTGAAGCCTACCAACTTGCGGCTAACGCCGTTCTTCTTCTGGTTCTCCATAAGCTCGCGGTCGATGAATGGCTTGTTATCCACAAACTTTGTGAGCCAGTTAAGACCAGCCTCGATAGGTGATGTAGTATCGTCAATATCGTTACCATAGAGGCAGAAGCCCTTCTCCAAGCGGAGAGTATCGCGAGCACCAAGACCGATGTTCTTAAGGCCGAACTCCTCGCCTACCTTCCACATTGCCTCCCAGATAGTGTCGGCATCCTCGTTGTACATGTAGATCTCGCAACCGCCAGAGCCTGTATAGCCTGTAGTAGAGAGGATAACCTCGCAACCTGCAACCTTGCAAATCTTGAAGGTGTAGTACTCCATATCTACAACCTGCTCATCGGTCATCTTCTGCACAAGCTGCATAGCCAAAGGACCCTGAATAGCAAGCTGTGCTGTCTTATCTGAAGAGTTCTCCAACTCCTCGCCAGCACGCATGCCATACTCCTCACCCTGCTTGCAGATGTGAGCCCAATCCTTATCGATGTTTGCAGCGTTCACGCAAAGCATATACTTCTGCTCGTTGATGCGATATACCAAGATATCATCAACAATACCACCCTTACCGTTAGGCATTGTTGTATATTGCACCTTACCATCGTAGAGGTCGCATACATTGTTTGTGGTGATACGCTGAAGGAACTCTGTAGCGCGTGGGCCCTTAACCCAAATCTCACCCATGTGGCTAACATCAAATACACCACACTTCTCACGAACATTGATATGCTCGTCATTGATACCTGAGAACTCGATAGGCATGTTGTAGCCTGCGAACTCTGCCATCTTCGCACCATTTGCGATATGGTACTTTGTAAATGCTGTAGTTTTCATCTTAGTTTTAAGGTTTTATGTTGTTATAAGTTATTCTACTTTAGGAGTCTGCTCCGAGCGTGGCTTAAGACCTACGCGTGGGCAGCGTGTGAACTCCTTGTTTCTGTCAAATAGGTAGCGATAGGTTGTATGCACCTTATGCTTACGCGCACATACATAGTGCTCAATCATGCGGTTCATCACAGGGTTGAAGTCACCAATCCACGCCAGCTCAATGGTCTTATACTCGTTCTTATCGGTACGGAGATAGTTATCGAGCACACAGCGCATGATACCCGACTCAACGCCCTTACCCTGAAACTCTGGTGTGATACCAAAGATTATGGCAAAGACACGGTCACACTTCTTTCTTATCTTCAAATCCCACATCATGCGGAGCTTGTTCACCATACCAAACTTACCGTTATACTTACCGATAAGGCGGTTAAGGTCTGGCACCATAATAAAGAAGCCTATAGGCTCATCGTTGAAGTAGGCGAAGTAGATTAGATTTCTATCGACAATAGGACGCATCGTGTCCGCCATCTGTCTTGCCTCCTCAGGACTCATTGGCTGCACACCCGTAAACTGCGCCCACGCCTTGTTGTATATAACGCGGAATTTCTCTACTGCCGTGTATAAATTTTCATTACCTATAGGAGCAAAGCGGTAACCTGGCGTTGCCATAAGACGATTAACACGCTCATAGACAAGCTGGTTTACATCGTCATCATAGACTCTCCAGATATATGTATTCTGGTTGAAGTAGTTCTTAAATCCGTAATTCTCGAACAGCTCCTTATAATATGGTGGGTTGTATGGATTCTCAAAGAGTGGTTGATACTCATAACCCTCGACAAGCAATCCCCACCATGCATCGCGTGAGCCGAAGTTCACAGGACCATCCATAGCCTCCATGCCCTTTGTTTTGAGCCAATCGCGTGCAGCATCAAAGAGCATATTTGCTAACTTTTGGTCATCTATTGCCTCAAAGAAGCCGCAACCTCCCGTAGGTTGCTCATAGCTATAGGCATGCGTCTTGTCGTAGAACGCTGCTATGCGACCCACACACTCACCAGCGTCATTATATGCCACCCAGCGTATAGCCTCTCCCTCCTCGAAAAGTTTGTTTTTCTTGGGGTCAAATACGCCTTGGATAGAGCTATCAAAGGGACAAACCCAATTATTGTTCCCTTTGTATAGTCGCTTAGGAAGGTTAAGAAACTCTCTCTCCAACCCTCTATCTCCCGACTTAACCTCAATTAGTTTATACTTTAAAGCAGCCATAACTCCATTAAATTATAAGTACAGACATACAAAGGTATTAATTTTTTTCAAAGTAGCGTGCACAACTCTGATATTTTTTAAGAAATACAGACTATAAAAGCATTATTTTAGACCAATTTCTTGCATTTATCAAAAAATAGCGCAATCTTTGCAGACGAAAATAAACTTAAATTTAATTAAAAAAGGTATTATGAGAATTATAACAGCAACACTAATCGCAATCATGGCTACTGCATCAGCAGCTTTTGCCACTACAATGTATATAAACAACAACGATCGTCCTGTGGAGTTCAACGAGCTTCCTGCCAAGGCTAAGAGTTTCATTCAGGAGAACTTCGCAAACGAGGAGGTGTCGCACATCATTCTTGACAAGGATATTGTGTGTAGCGACTATACCGTATCATTCCTCTCTGGCACAAAACTTGAATTTGATGGTAGTGGCGATTGGACAGAGATTGATTGTGGCAGAGCAAGCGTACCAGAGGCACTCGTAGCTCAGCAGATTGCCGAGTATGTAAAGGCTAAGCATCCGAATAATACAATTACCGAGCTTAAGCGTGAGCATGGCAACACTGAGGTTAAGCTAAGTGGAGGCTTGGAGCTAACATTCAATAGTCGCTATCGCATCGTAGATGTTGACGACTAATTGTTAGTATTATGAAAAGAGCACTTTTTGCATTTATCTTATTGGCAGCCATAGCATTTGGCTCAGGCTGCGAAAAGTACACAGCACCATCCTCTGCACGCAACGCCTTTAAGGAGCAATACCCTACGGCGGTAGATGTTGAGTGGGAGCGCAAATACGGATATGTGGTAGCGGATTTCTATATCCCTGGCACGGGCGAGTGCGAGGCGTGGTACAAGCACGATGGTACATGGATGATGACAAGCTTCGATATGAGGTACAACGACCTACCACAAGCTGTACGCACCTCGTTCGAGAGCAGCTACGGTACACAGACACCCGTAGATGATGTCAACCGCGTGGAGCGTAGCAAGGGCGAGACCATCTATATCATCGAGACAGAGGTTGTGGTAAATGGTTATCTCACGGAGATTTTCCTCGATTATGCCGAGGATGGCACACTCCTCCGTACCACGGTCGATGTTAACGACTACGATGGTATATACTACTATATCTAAGTTTGAAAATAGCACTCTTCGGGGTGCTAATTTTTTTGCGCGGTTGGTGGCGCAGTCGGTGCGCAGTCGGTGCGCGCAGTCGGTGGGTAGTGTGGGTAGAAATGGGTAGGATGGGTAGAGTGGGTAGGCGCGGACATCATTTAACTGCACGGCGGTGCAAAGTGCAAGGCAGCATCAACGCTGATGCCCGACCTCGCTCCCGTCCCTATCGTCTCTCTGGTCCCTCTCGTCCCAAAATAACAAGAGACGATAGCGAAGTCTCGGTACATACACAAAAGAATTGAGCTGCCCTTATGGACAGCTCTACTCTTATCTGCTTGGGCAATGCCCAGCGATACTAACGAGTGCCTATGGCTCTCGATTAGTTGTACTTGAATGTTGCCTCGTCTGATACAGTCAACTTCTTGCGACCCTTAGCGCGACGAGCAGCCAATACCTTACGGCCATTGGCAGTAGCCATTCTCTGACGGAAACCGTGCTTGTTGATTCTCTTACGACGAGAAGGCTGGTAAGTTCTTTTCATTGCCATAGTTGTATCTGTTTTTTATTGTTTTGTTCCGTTTAACGCTTCTTTTGCGAGGTGCAAAGGTACAACGATTTTTCGTAATTGCAAACAATTCCTCAAAAATATTTCGTTTTTCGGCTCTTTGCTCGCGAAAAAACACCCTTTTACTCCTCAAAGAGGTTTAGTTCACCACGCTCAACCTTGCCATATATGGCTGATAGCTCACCAATAGCGGGAGATATCACTGCCAAGGTGTCCTCGATAGCCCTCTCGCCACCGCCCTTGATGCGGTAGAGCATCGCGGCATACAACGCACGAAAGGCAAGCTCGGTATCGCTTATCTCGCTATTGTCGAGGATGGTGCGTAGGCGTGGAAGCTCGGCTGCCATGTGCATATAGGTCATGCGGTAGTGCTCACCCACGGGTAGCTCCATAAGCTGAAGATGTAGGTTGTGCAGGTCGCCAATAAGGTGTAGCGTATGCTCTATATGTCCCTGTGTCTCCTTGCCCTCCTTTCTAAGAAGCTCCACAATCTGCATATACCAATTAAAGATGTTCTCCTTCTGCTGTTCATCTGCGCCCTCAATCTTGGCTACAAGCGTAGCATAGATAGCCTCGGGGCTGAACTGCAAGGCGCGCAGTAGGTCCTCTATCTGCCATATATACAATATGTACTCGGCAATGTTCTCCTTGCGTTTCTGTAGTGCGATTAACATATCTCTTACTATTATTTACAACCAATCGTTAGCGTTAAATGTTGTCTTAGGTGCGTTAGGCACATTCGAGAAGTAGGTGAAACCTGTCAACGCCTCCAACTCCTCAATAGATATAAGGTCGCGCGCCTCAGGCTTATGACCCTTAGCCTGCTCGTGGCACATCACGAATGCTGCACACTGTAGCTCCGAGGCTGAGCACTCCTTCACCGCCTTGCCCGTATTACCCGACTTGGTGCGTAGTAGGGCGTAGTAGTACATCGTAGGCTTCGACACATCCGAGCGACCACCAAACGATATCTTCGCAGGGCGACCCGTGTTACCATACTTATCGGTGTAGGTGTCGAAGTATGTGCCAATAACCACATAAAGTGTGTCGCGGCATACAAGTCCATCAACATGGTCCTCGAGGTTATTCCATGCACCGCCACCAGTGTTGAAGGTGGAGCTATATTGTGGCGCTATGTTCGAGAAGTAGAAGACCTGCTTATTTGTAGCTGTCGAGGATGTTCGCTCTGCCGAGCCGAGCATATGACCATTGTTGCAACCGCTATCAGCATCCTTGCGCACATACTGTATGTTGCTTGGTATCTGTGGGTCTTGGGTATATGCATTTGTACGGTTTGCCGAGCCCTCATACATATCGTGGCGAGGTGCTGCAACCCATACAGGGCAGTGATGCTCCGAGGAGAAACATACCGTGTAGTTGCGTGCTGCACCATTACGCTGAGCATTCTGCTCGCCACCTGCACAGAGGTGGTGTGCATAGTAGTATGTAGAGTTCTTATCGTCACGACCATCCTTGTTAGTATCTACCTCAATAGGAAGTTCATACCAGCCTGCGCGATAGGTGCTACCCTCAGTAGGCTCAGGCTCGGGTTCTGGCTCGGGTTCTGGCTCAGGATCAGGCTCTGGCTCAGGTTCTGGCTCTGGCTCTTGTTCTGCAAGAGTTGTGAAGGTATTAGCATCGAAGCGCCACTCCTTGTTATCGGCACGCACGAAGCACTTATAGTCATAGGAGGTGTTGGGTTGTAAGTCTTCAAGGCTAAGCTCTATGATACGACTACGCTTGACTGGGTAGATGTCGTAGTTGTCACTTCTTGATGGTGCGACAAAGAAGCCCATCTGCTCGATTGTGCCATAGTCCGATGCATCTATGACAGCTATGAGTTTTGCGGTTGTTGTATCAACGCTCTCAACCTCGGTTGATACTAATGAGCAGCTAAATGGTTTCTCACTATTGCATGCTATGGATGCTATAAGCATTGTTATGATGCTTATAATAAGTAGTTTGTATCTCATCACTCTCTGTTTTTAGAATCTATCCAAATGGTCACAGGACCATCGTTCACAAGTTCAATCTTCATATCTGCGCCAAAGACACCTGTTGCAACTTTGCGCCCTAAAGCCGCCTCAACGCTCGCTACAAACTCTTCGTATAGTGGTTTAGATATAGCCTCAGGTGCAGCCTTTATCCACGAGGGACGGTTGCCCTTCTTGGTCATGGCGTGGAGCGTAAATTGGCTTACAATCATAACCTCGCCCGTAATATCCTGCACCGAGAGATTCATCACGCCCGCCTCGTCGTCGAAGATGCGGAGCTGTACAAGCTTCTTGGTGAGCCACTCGATATCCTCCTTCGTCTCGTCGTTGCCTATGCCGACAAGGACTACAAAGCCTTGACCAATCTCGGAGTGTACCTCGCCCTCAATACGGCATCGTGCCTCTGTAACACGCTGAATTAGAAGTCGCATAATAAAAAAGTTTTACTTTTTTAAACTGAAAACTGACAACTGAAAACTGAAAAGTGTGGTGCGCTTCGCGCGAGATTTTTATAAACTGAAAACTGACAACTGAAAAGTTAGGTATGCTTCGCATGAGTTTTATAAACATGCGTCGCAGACACCATACTTTTCACTTTTAACCTTTCAGTTTTCACTTTATAAACATGCGTCGCAGACACCTTACCTTTCAGTTTTCACCTTTCACTTTTCACTTTACTCTTGTGCCTCCTCGAAGAACCTCCAGAGGTTGTCCTCCTTAGGTACGGGTGCTGTTACGATGATAGGCTTGCCACCTACAGGGTGCAGGAACTCCACACGGCGTGAGTGTAGTGATATGCCACCATCCTTGTTTGAGCGCTTTGCGCCATACTTCAAATCTCCCTTGATAGGGCATCCCGTAACAGATAGCTGTGCGCGTATCTGGTGGTGACGACCCGTCTTAAGGTCAACCTCCACAAGGGTGTAGTTTGTCGAGGCTCCAAGTACGCGGTAGTCGAGTATCGCCTCCTTGCCGTCAGGCTTTGGACGCTGATGAGCGTGTGAACGGTTGGTCTTAGGGTTGCGTACAATCCAGTGGTGGAGCGTACCCTCCTCGTCGTTAGGACGATTTTCTGTTATAGCCCAGTAGGTCTTCTTAATCTTCTGCTCGCGTATCATCTCATTGAGGCGTGCCAAGGCCTTAGAGCTCTTGGCAAAGACCACAGCGCCACTTACAGGGCGGTCTATGCGGTGTACCACGCCGAGGAATACAGCTCCAGGCTTGTGGTCGCGAACCTTTATCATCGCCTTAATCTGATCCTCCAAGGCCTCTGTGCCATCAGGATCGCTCTGCACGAGGTCTCCCACATGCTTATTAACCACGAGGATATGGTTATCTTCGTAAAGTATATCGTTAATAGTAAACATATTATATAATCTTTCTACAACTTAAATGTAAATGGCAACAATTTTTCTGCTGAGTCCACAACTGTTGCTGTGCCGTTGCCCGACATGATGACACGAATAGGGCACTGCTGACGGCGCTCGACATCAACAATAACCTGACGACACTGACCACATGGGTAGCACTCGCGCTCCGAGGGGTTGGATGCTATGGCTAACGCCTCGATAGGATCATCGGCATAGTTGGACTCTACATAGAATAGTAGTGAACGCTCGGCACACAAACCCGCAGGATATACCTCGCTCTCGAAGTTCGAGGCGTGGAGTGTGCGTCCGCTCTGCAATCTCACTGCAGCACCCACATGAAACTTCGAATAGGCGGCATTAGCATTTTTGGTTGCCTCCTCAGCCTCCTTAACAAGAGCAAAATCCTCCTTGCCAAGCTCCTCTAACGCATCGTAGTGGGCGTATGATATCTCCAAAATCTGTTTCATAGTAGAAAACATTTGTGCATATTCCGTACAAAGGTACGAAAAATAATTAGTAAAGAGAAATTAGTAATTAGTAAAAGTTAAAAAGCGTTGCTTTTTTAAGGGTGGTAAGGGTGGTTAAGGGTTATTAAAGGTTTTTAAGGGGAATAGGTCGTGCGGTTTGTCTGCGACTTCGCTGTCGTCTCTGTCGTCTCTCGGGTCTCTTGTTATTTTGGGACGAAAGGGACAAGAGAGACGATAGGGACGGGAGAGAGGTCGGGTATCAGAGGTCGTGCGTTCTCCGCACTGCCGTGCAGTTAAATGATGCTCGCGCTTACCCACACTACCCATTTCTACCCATCAACTGCGCATAACCATTACTAATTACTATTCATACTGATACTATTATTATGGAATTTGGAAAATTGGAAATACATAGGGAATTTCCAAATTTCCAAATTCAAACAAACTACTTACCTGCATTTTTGAGTTTCTTCTGTATCGATGAGCCATCCTTATACCCCAACTCATCGGCTATTTGCTGGTAGGTCTTGCCCTCCTTGCGCTTTTTAGGTCGTGCGTTGTCCGCGACTTCGCTGTCGTCTCTTTCGTCTTTTTCGTCTCTCGGGTCTCTTGTTATTTTGGGACGAGAGGGACAAGAGAGACGATAGGGACGGGAGAGAGGTCGGGTATCAGAGGTCGTGCGCTCTCCGCACTGCCG
>JAZRRF010000007.1:0-4058 GCA_045650465.1 Alistipes sp. | reverse complement strand
GGCGGATTACATAGAACTTAGAGCTATCGCCCTGCCATACAGCACGCATAGGACGCTCGTATCTCTCGGCATGCTGCTGCTCATTAGGGCAGATAAAGAGCATCTGCTCCTTGTACTTAGCCATATCCACCTCACGGCGCTCGAAATTCTCGGTGTCGAAGAGCTCAAGTGTGAAGTCTGGGCTCTGCTCACCAGGCATCTGATACTTATATGTAAACAATTCTGGACGCTCCTTAAGTACATTTATAACCCAGAAGTCCTTAAGCATCTCGGTATTACTGCGCACTGTTGCAAAGTGCTTAGAGTCTGGTGACCACTGAAGATATACACGGTAACGCTCACCCTCCTTGAGCTGCTCGATGCAGTCCTCAAACCAGTGGTATGCGGTTGCCTCCACAGCATCTGTGGTGATAGGGTGCTCCACAATGGTTGAATCTTGAGGATCCTTTGCCAACTTCTCAACATCCTCCATAGACATGTACCATAGGTTGTAGTCCTTCTGATATACAGCAATGCTACCATCAGGCGATACATTTGCCCACTCAGGGATGCGGCTATCGCGCTCCTCAATCTCTGTGAGCTCGCGCTTGGCAATATCCCACTTGAAGTGGAATACCAATGGCTTGCCCTCATCATCCTTTGGTGCATAGTCATTATTCTCGACCATTACTCTTGCAGGAGCGATATCGAAGAGTACATATTTGTCATCCTTAAGCTCTATTCTCTCCACAGGTGTGTGCTGAGCGTCAAAAGGGTAGTTGGTTGCAAGTGTAATCTTCTCAGCAAGTTCTGCCATAGACCATAGCTCGGTCTTCTTGCCCGATGCAGGGTCAACGATATAGTAATTTATAGCATCGGCACTCTGCCACTTATACCAAAATTTGTTGCTGTCCTTGAACCAATTAGGGCGTACGATGGTCTGTGGCACTGCGCGACGCACCTTGGTAGGTGAGAAACGCTCTGCCAACTCATAGTTAGGCTTCACAGCCTCAGGCTCTGCGGCATTTGCCACACTTACCGATGCAACCATTGCTACGGTAGCCAATAGAAGAGTCAGTTTGTTCATATTATCTAAATTTTGTATGTTGTTTCCAAACTACAAATATACTAAAACAATTTAATATACCACAATTTATAGCTCGCTATATTTACTTTGGGCGTTGTTATATGCAAAGCATGGCGTACAAAGTATGCCGAAGTATGGATGGCTATGTGTCTAATCAAAGTGTGAATTGTTTGTAGAGGGAAAGTATTTGGCATGGTATCTGCTTAGGTGTTGGGTATGAAACAGATTACTCTTTTATTAGCACTTTGTATGATGGCATTTAGTTGTAAGGCTCAGAATACAATCAATACCACAACTGTAAAGTCTGTGGATCTAGAGCGTTATATGGGACGCTGGTATGAGTTGGCTCGCTATGACCATAGCTTCGAACGAGATTTGGAGTATTGTCAAGCGCAATATACCCTACTCGATACAGGTAAGATACGCGTGGAGAATAGCGGTATAGATAGTAAGAATGGTAAGCATAAACTCTCTGTTGGCAAGGCAAAGTTAGGCGATATGCCTGGGCAGTTGCGTGTGTCATTCTTTCTCTTCTTCTACTCGGACTATAATATCCTCGCTTTGGATGATAACTACGAGTGGGCGTTGATAGGTAGTAAGTCGCCAAAGTATTTGTGGATACTTTCGCGTACTCCCCAGTTGCCACAGAGTGTAATGGATGGTATTCTCGCCATGGCACGCCAGCGAGGTTACGACACTTCAAAGTTGATTATGGTGAAGCAGTAGCAAGGTATTATCTAAAAAGACAACAAAGGCTGTTCAGTATTATTGAACAGCCTTTGCGCTTCTACTAATAGAGTGTCAATTACAATGCGTTTACATGCAAAGCAAGTGAGCTCTTAAGGTTAGCAGCCTTATTCTTGTGGATGATGTTTGTCTTTGCAAGCTTATCCAACATTGAGCTTACCTTTGGAAGCAATGCCTCTGCAGCGCTACGCTCTGTAGTGTTACGCAATGCCTTTACAGCGTTACGAGCAGTCTTGTGGTAAAGACGGTTGTGAGCACGCTTAGTTGCTGTCTGACGAATTCTCTTCTTAGATGACTTGTGATTTGCCATAGTTCTAAAATCTTTTATTTTTTACTTTTTATGTTTTTCTATGTTTTGCCAACTCTTTACACCTCGTGCGCCCTTGTTGGCGAGGAACTCGTAAGACGGCCGTAGCCGCTGTCGGATAGGTCATTGACCCGCTCCTAAAAATTAATCAACCGCAAGCACCAACTCAACACACCCCATTCATTTATGGTTGCGTGCATCAGTGACGCTCCAAGTGTAGTCCGTACGAGAGTCGAACTCGTCTTTCAAGAATGAAAATCTTGTGTCCTAACCGATAGACGAACGGACCTTACCACTAATGCTCAGTTTTACCAAGCAATTTAGCGGTGCAAAGGTAAGCAAAAAAATCTATTTGACAATAGGTTTTGTAAAAAAAATATGTGTCGGTTAGGGCAAAATAATATCTTAGCTCTACTGTCGTAGTCGTATAGCGCCCGTAGTAGCATCAAATGATACGGCATCACTGTTAAATAGTCGCTCTATATTACCCGATGTTATCATCTCGGTAGTGGGTAGATGCACCAATCTTGGAGTGTCAACCAACGCGATGCTATCTGCGAGCGAGAGGGCTATGTCGAGTTCGTGTGTAGAGAAGAGGATGCACTTCTTCTCCTTGTGCGCGAGGTCGCTAAGTAGGCGACAAAGCTCATAGCGATTTGGCAAGTCGAGGAACGATGTAGGCTCATCAAGGATGATGATAGGTGTCTGCTGAGCCAGGGCGCGGGCAATCATGGCGCGCTGGCACTCTCCATCAGAGAGTGTCTCGACTCTGCGTTCGGCAAAGGGAGCAACGCCAACCTTAAGCATCGCCTGCTCTACAATCTCGTGATCCTTCGCTGTCAGGCGTCCCATCCAGTTGGTGTATGGTGAGCGACCTATGGATACAAGCTCTCGCACGGTGAGAGAGTCAACATCCACACGCTCGGTATTTACATAGGCTATGCGCTCGGCGCGTTGTGATGCGCTGAGCTCCTTGGCGTTATCGCCAGCAATATATATATCGCCACTCTGTGCGGTGCCGAGTCCTACTATGGCACGCAGCAGCGTAGATTTACCCGTGCCATTTCTGCCGAGCAGCGCCACCATTTCGCCCATGGTGAAGTGTGCCGAAGCATCGGAGATTAGTGTGCGGTTGCCAAATGCGAGTTTTATGTTGTCAAGTCTTATCATTGGCGGTGGCTGTTACGGATTACGACATATATAATGATAGGTATGCCAAGTAGTGAGGTTATGGTATTCACAGGTAGCATTATGCCGCTACGCGCTACCACATCACACAGTAGTGTGCATAGTAGCATCGACACAGCACCCCAGAGTATTGTTGCCGGCATGAGCGTGCGGTGGTCTGCTGTGCGAAAGGTCATGCGTGCAAGGTGCGGCATGGCAAGACCTATAAAGCCTATAGGACCACAAAAGGCTGTTACTGAGCCTGCAAGGAGTGTTGTTGATAGGAAGATGATGATGCGTGAGCGTCTAAGGTTAAGACCCATGGTCTGGGCGTAAGCCTCGCCAAGAAGTAGTGTATTCAGTGGTTTGATAGCTACTATCGAAAGCATGATGCCTACTACGACAGCGGGGACAAGAATGTTTAGCTGCTCAGCCGTTACCGTAGCCACCGAACCCATAGTCCATACAACGAAGGCCTTCAGTGACTCCTCTGTACCTAAATATTGAAGTATGCCCACAATGGCAGATATTGCCGAGGAGAGCATCATGCCGATGATAAGGATAACATTGATGTTGCGTATCTTACGCGATAGGGACATGACAAGGAGAAGTATGGCTGCCGATCCTATCCATGCCATGCCTGTTATGCCAAACATCCTTAGCCACGATGTTGTGGCGATGCCGAGAAGTGGCGTTGCGAGGGTGAAGAGTGCCACACCAAGGCTCGCGCCAGAGTTGATACCCAAGACATAAGGACCAAGTCGGATCGTA
>JAZRRF010000006.1:0-36861 GCA_045650465.1 Alistipes sp. | reverse complement strand
AAATTGGGTCGTGGTGCTGATTGATGTTGTGATTAATGACATCTGCGGCACAGCCTAATAGCGCAAGCAGATAAGTTGCAATGAGTTATAATGAGTTACAATGCGCAGAGCGCTATCATCAGAACCCATAGAACCTATCATCCCAAAAAAGGCAAAGCCTTTCAATAAAAGAGACCAAAGGGACGAAAAAGACGAAAGAGACGACAGCGAAGTCGCGGACAACGCACGACCTCTGATCCCGTTCTCTCTCTTGTCTCTCTTGTCTCTCTCGTCTCTCTTGTCTCTCTTGTCTCTCTCGTCTCAAACAAACTCAAATAACTCGCACTCCCTAATATAAAAGCCAACGGCTTTTAACCATTACTAATTACTCCCTACTAATTTCTAATTAGAAAATAATTCTTACCTTTGCGCGTTATATTTTTATATAAGGTATAAATAACGCAATTATGGGATATCTAAAGATTATATTCTACGGTTTGCTCGCCTTTATTGAGCGTAACCCTAAGTTCTGTCTGCTACTCGTACTGATAGCGGTATTTGCTCCATTTGTGTTCAAGTGGGTAGGCTGGGTGTTGCTGATCATCCTTGGTGTGGCGTTGCTCGGTCTGGGATTTGCCTTCTTGCGCTTCCGTAAGATGCAGAAGCAGATGGAGGATCAGATGCATCAGACAATGGGTGGTGGCTTCAGCGGCATGGGTGGCTTTACCAACATGGGTGGCTTCTCAGGCATGGGTGGCTTCCAGAATATGGGTGCCAACGGCATGAGCCTTGAGGAGTTGGTGCGTCAGATGCAGGCGCAGGCAGATGCTCGCAAGGCGCAGGCACAGCAACAGCCTAAGCAGCAGGCAACACAGAGTAAGAGCAGTGTCGATTCATCGGATTATGTTGATTTTGAGGAGGTTAAGTAGTATTCAGGTGCAACGATGATAAGGAGATTTTTCGAGGATATAGGTCGCTACTTTATGCTTATGGGTAAGGTCTTCTCTCACCCTGAGCGTCTTAGTATCTACTATCGCCGTACTATCTTCGAAATGGAGGCCTTAGGCTTCAACTCCATAGTACTCACCGCCATAATATCAGCATTTATAGGCGCTGTGGTGGTATTGCAGATGGCGATAACCTTGGAGTCTGCCTTTATTCCCGACTTTATGATTGGCTACTCGGCGCGCGAGGTGATGGTATTGGAGTTCTCCTCTACGGTAGTGGCTCTTATCCTTGCGGGTAAGGTTGGTTCGAACATCGCATCCGAGATAGGTACTATGCGTATCACCGAACAGATTGATGCCCTGGAGATTATGGGCGTAAACTCTGCCTCCTACCTTATACTACCAAAGGTTGTGGCTACGGTGGTATTCTTCCCGCTGTTGACACTATTCTCAATAATAATAGGTGTTGTGGGCGGTTTTGCCATTGCCTACATCACAGGTATCATACTCCCAGGTGATTACATCGAGGGACTATTCTACTGTTTTGAGCCATACTCCGTACTCTATGCCTTGGTTAAGGGTGCGGTATTTGCATTCCTTATAACCACCATATCGGCATATTGGGGCTACTACGCCAAGGGTAACTCCTTGGAGGTAGGTCGTGCCTCGACACATGCTGTGGTGGCGAGTTCGGTGGCAATCATGATATTTGATCTTATCCTAACACAGATAATGCGCGCATGATTAGAGCAGAACATCTATACAAATCGTTCGATGGACGCACCGTACTCGAAGATGTGAGCGTGGAGTTCGATGCTGGTAAGACAAACCTTATAATAGGTCGCAGTGGCTCGGGTAAGACCGTGTTGCTTAAGACCCTTGTAGGATTGCATGAGGCGGATCGAGGGCGTATATTTTTTGACGATGTATGCTACACAGATCTTGGCTTTCAGCAGCGTAAGGAGATACGCAAGCAGGTAGGTATGATATTCCAAGGTGGTGCCCTGCTCGACTCCTCGACAGTAAGCGAGAATGTGCGCCTGCCTCTTGACCTCTTCACTCGGATGAGCGAAGCGGAGAAGCGCGATAGAGTAGCGTTCTGCTTAGAGCGCGTGAGGCTTCAGGGTGCTGATAGACTCTATCCCTCGGAGCTTAGTGGTGGTATGATTAAGCGTGTGGCCATAGCGCGTGCCATAGTGCTCAATCCGCGCTACCTCTTCTGCGATGAGCCAAACTCGGGCCTTGACCCCCAAACATCTGTGGTCATAGATGAGCTTATCAAAGATATCACTCGCGAGTATAACATCACAACAATCGTCAATACCCACGACATGAACTCTGTTATGGAGCTTGGCGAGAAGATTGTATATATACACAACGGTGTTAAGTGGTGGGAGGGTACGATGGATGATATACTCCATTCCGATAACCGTGAGCTCAATGACTTTGTCTTTGCTTCGGCAATGGCAAAGCGCGCAAAGCACGTTCAGCGATAGGATCACAGCGAAAAATTACCGTTTTTCAGTAATTTATTGCGATGCGTAGAAATAAATTAGTTTTTTGCTTGTTTTATCAAGCAAAAAATAATAAATTTGTGGGTTGAAATACATGAGTATAATTCATTAACTATTATAAAACAGAAGATTATGTCACAGATTAAGATTGGTATTAACGGTTTCGGTCGTATCGGCCGTATGGTTTTCCGTGCAGCTTGCGCTCAGCCAGAGAAGTTTCAGGTTGTAGGTATCAACGACCTTTGCCCAGTTGATTACTTGGCTTATATGCTTAAGTACGATACTATGCACGGTAAGTTCGATGGTACTGTTGACTACTGCGAGGAGAAGAACCTCCTTATCGTTAACGGTAACTCTATCCGCGTAACTGCAGAGAAGGATCCTGCACAGCTTAAGTGGAACGAGGTAGAGGCAGAGTATGTTGTTGAGTCAACAGGTTTGTTCCTTTCAGCTGATAAGGCTCAGGCTCACATCGAGGCTGGTGCTAAGTATGTAGTTATGTCAGCTCCTTCAAAGGATGACACCCCAATGTTCGTATGCGGTGTTAATACCTCTGAGTACGCTGGTCAGAAGATCGTTTCTAACGCTTCATGTACTACAAACTGCTTGGCTCCTATCGCTAAGGTTTTGAATGACAACTTCGGTCTTGTAAATGGTCTTATGACAACTGTTCACTCAGTAACTGCTACTCAGAAGACTGTTGACGGTCCATCACTTAAGGACTGGCGTGGTGGTCGCGCTGCTTGCGGCAACATCATCCCATCATCTACAGGTGCTGCTAAGGCTGTAGGTAAGGTTATCCCAGCTCTTAAGGGTAAGCTTACAGGTATGTCAATGCGTGTTCCTACTTTGGATGTATCTGTTGTTGACCTTACTGTAAACCTTGAGAAGCCAGCTACTTACGAGGAGGTATGTGCTGCTATGAAGCGTGCATCTGAGGGCGAGTTCAAGGGTATCCTTGGCTACACTGACGAGGCTGTTGTATCTTCAGACTTCCTTGGTGACGCCCGCACTTCAATCTTCGATGCAACTGCAGGTATCGCTATCAACGACACATTCATGAAGGTTGTATCTTGGTATGACAACGAGTGGGGTTACTCTAACAAGGTGTTGGATCTTATCTCAGTGATGAAGGCATACAACAAGTAATTAATTTCTTGTGATAAGCCGCAATCTGCGGCACATCCCAAAACAAAATTCTCTGGGCTGTACTTCGTGTACTATCCCAGAGAATTTTCTTTTGTGATGCACCACATCTCACGACTTCTGACAAGAAATTTGGTCGTGGTGCTAATCAACCTTATCGTTGACCTATCCTAAACAAAATATCGTGGGCTGTAGGTAAAACTACTATCCCAGAGTGGTTTCTTTTGTGATGCACCACATCTCACGACTTCTGACAAGAAATTTGGTCGTGCTACCCTTGATGTTAATATATCGCTTGTTCTAAGCGAAACTATTACTAATTACTCTCTACTAATTACTAATTATTTCAACCCCTTCTGACAACAAATTAGGTCGTGGTGCTGATTGATGTTGTGATTAATGACATCTGCGGCGCAGCCTAATAGCGCAAGCAGATAAGTTGCAATGAGTTATAATGAGTTACAATGCGCAGAGCGCTATCATCAGAACCCATAGAACCTATCATCCCAAAAAAGGCAAAGCCTTTCAATAAAAGGGACCAAAGGGACGAAAAAGACGAAAGAGACGACAACGAAGTCGCGGACAACGCACGACAGTGCGGAGTGCACGATAGCGACAACGCTGATACCCGATCTCGCTCCCGTCCCTATCGTCTCTCTTGTCCCTCTCGTCCCAAAATAACAAGGGACGAAAAAGACGAAAGAGACGACAGCGAAGTTGTGAACAACGCACGCGGACAACGCTGATGCTCGTACTCGCTATCGTCTCTTCTGTCTCTCTCGTCCTTTTCGTCTCAAAACAATGAAATCAGGGAGTTTAGTGACCAAGCAATGCTGCATCACTAAACTCCCTAATCTCCCTAATTCCAATCTCTCTTGCCTGCCAGCTCACTATTTACCCTTGCCGTAGTTGGTCATAAGGTAGTCCTTGGTAGTGAAGCGCGTAGGACGCTGAGGTATTGTGGGGTCGTTGATATCTGCTTGTATATATAGTCTGCGACCGCGAATTACATAGTCGTTAATAAACTGTAGGATAAGCTCTTGCTGGTCGATAAGTGGTGTGGCAGCAAGGGTATGTGTAACATACTGTGCCGAGTAGAAGTAGTATGGTGACTTTATCTTATCGAGTTGCTTGACGATATGTTTCGAGCCGTAGAAGCCTATGCCCATGATTGAAGATTTATGGTAGGGGACATTGCTATCTGAGGTGCCATGGAATAGAAGCATCGGTGCTGCCTCACTCTTAAACTTAGGCTTGCCCTTGGTGGAGAACAACGCACCTGCGCACGACACAACGCCTGCGTAGCGGAAATCCTCTGGGAGTACCTCAGCCTTGCGATCACCCGATGAGCGCAGCCACTCCGCCTGAAGAGCTGTGATAGCACCCGCACTGGAGCCGCTAATCATGATTAGCGTAGGGTCGATGTTCCACTCCTCGGCATTGTTAATCACATAGTTAGTTGCGGCATACATGTCCTCCACAGCAATATCCACAGCCCAGATAAGGTTTTTGGTCATATCAACGAAGTTCTTAGCCGAAGGTGCGAGCTTCAGCCCCAAGCGATAGTCGATTGATATAGCCACGATGCCCTCGCGTGCAAGGCGCTCGAAGTAGCTTATATACATGTTGTTATCTCGCTCACCACGATAGAAGCCACCGCCAAAGGCAAATATCATACAGGGGCGGTCGTAGTCGCCACTACTCTCCGTATCGTAGCGGTCGAGAAGTAGCTCAATGCCCTCATGAGTAGCGTAGTGGTATGTTGTGCGCACAACATCCTGTGCGCTGACTGCAACTACTGCAAGGAGTAGTGCAATGGTTGTAAAGAGTCGTTTCATAGTTATCGTGGCCATTCGCCAATCTCCATATTTTTTATATCGCCCGCCTCGATATCGAAGCGTATGGCTGTGCGTACCTTATGTACTCCGTAGTTCCCAGCAGCGCCAGGGTTGATGTGTAGCAGGTTGTATATAGGGTCGTATATAACCTTGAGTATATGCGAGTGTCCTGCTACAAATATCTTGGGCTCAGAGACATGTATATGTTGTAGTGCCTTAGGCGCGTAGTGGCGTGGGTAGCCACCAATATGTGTCATAAGCACCTTAACCCCCTCCACCTCGAAGAGGTTAAACTCCGTGAACATACGCCTCATAACACCCCCGTCTATATTGCCATATACAGCCTTTAGTGGCTTGAATGCTGCAATCTTGTCTGCCACCTCCACAGAGCCGAAATCTCCCGCGTGCCATATTTGGTCGCAGGGCGAGAGGAACTCCATAAGAGGTTTATCAAAGATGCCGTGAGTGTCGGATATTACACCAATTTTCATGCTCAAAATATTTTTCTAATTACAAAGGTACAAAAAACTATTCAGTTGACCTCGTGCAATCTCTTTTTATTGCATAGTTAATTTACAAATATGCTTTTTTTAATCAAAGATTTATTACCTTTGCGCCTCTATTTATACATAGTATAAAATTTGATATGCGATACATAGATAAGTTAATATTAACAGTGTCTCTTATTCTTTGCGGTGGTGTTGCCATGGCGCAGGAGAATTTGTGGCAGGGCGCTGGGCTTAGTTCGCCTGAGGTGTGCGAGGATAATAGCGTTATCTTCCGCCTCTATGCCCCGAATGCTATGAATGTTGCTGTTGTGGGTGACTTTGCTCATGGTACACAGCTTATGACCCAAAATGAGCATGGTGTGTGGGAGTACCGCACCGAACCTTTGGCATCGGAGTACTACACCTATACCTTTGAGGTTGATGGCATGACAGGACTTTTGGATAGGTCGAATGTTAACACTGTAAGGGATGTAGGTAGTGTGATGAACTACTTTATCGTGGGTGGTGACCCAGGTGATTTGTACAGAGCCCACGATGTTGAGCATGGAACGGTGAGCCGTGTGTGGGTCACTACGGGTGATCTCTCTCGCCGCATGACTATCTATACACCTGCGGGCTACGAGGCGGGCTATAGAAACTATCCTGTGTTGTACCTGTTGCATGGCATGGGTGGCGACGAGGAGGCGTGGATTGCTACAGGTCGCATGGCTGAGATTATGGATAACCTTATAGCTCAGGGTGATGCCGAGCCTATGATTGTTGTTATGCCTAATGGCTGTATGCGTCATGATGCGGCACCAAGCTACACGGGTAAGGGCGAGTATAAACCATATATGAGTGGCTCGATGGATGGTAGCTTCGAGAGTTACTTCCCTGCTGTGGTATCGTGGGTAGATGCTCACTATCGCACCTATGCAACTAAGGAGAACCGCGCAATTGCAGGTCTCTCGATGGGAGGCTTCCACGCTATGCAGATATCTCGCAACTATCCCGATATGTTTGCTTATGTGGGCTTGTTCTCGGCGGCTATTTATCGTGGTGAGGAGGGTGTCGCTATGTACGAGGCACTGGAGGAGGGCATTGCTGAGCAGTTTAGGCGTGGTGTGTCGCTCTATTGGATAGGCATAGGCAAGGATGACTTCCTCTATGAGGAGAATGTTAAGTTCCGCAAGATGCTCGATGCTCAGGGGCAGGAGTATGAGTATTGTCAGAGCGAGGGTGGCCACACTTGGCGCAATTGGAGGTGCTATCTTGCGGAGTTCGTTCAGGAATTATTTTAACTATTTAACATATAAACAACTCAAAAAACATTTATGAAAACAAACACTATGGCAGAGGTTAAGAGCTACGAGGCTCCTAACTTTGCGGTTATTGAGACCGTTGTTGAGCGTGGCTTCGAGGCGAGCTACGGCGGTTTTGGTGAGGCTGGTGACGGCTTTGACATCGACGAGAATGGTGATTTTTAATCTTTTGTAGCTATGAAGAACATCTTTAAGAGTTTGATGCTTGTTGCAGTAGCTGCAATGGGTATCGCATGTCAGGAGCGATTCGAGGAGAATATCGCACCTATCAACCCTAACGAGGTTGTTATGACTATCACTGCCGGTATGGATGAGACTCGTACATGGATTGACGAGGCAAACGGCAAGGTGCAGTGGAGCGAGGGCGATCAGTTGAAGGTTATCGAGAACTCTAAGACCTACCGCACTACAACTGCTACTACTATCGCAGCAGACGGTACTGCTAAGTTTAAGGTAGCTTTCCCTGCTAATACTACCGATGCAGAGTTTACTTACAATGCTATCTTCCCAGCAACAGCTGTTGTTGAGGATGAAGCTGAGAAGATTGATGCAGCAAAGGTTAAGGTTATCCTTAAGGATCAGCAGAAGCCTACTGCAGCATCTTTCGACCCAGCAGCTGATATCTTGGTTGCAAAGCAGGTGGTTGCTGATGCTCAGCCTACAGAGCTTAACATGCAGTTCAAGCGCTTGGTGGCTATGGGTAAGATGACCTTGAATGCTCTTCCTGCCGATGCTAAGATTTCTCAAGTAGTATTTACTGCAGGCACAAGCGATATTTTGGCTGGTCGCAACTATGTAAACGCAACTACAGGAAAGGTTTTGGAGTATGGCTACAATAGCAAGACAAATGTCCTTACATTGAGCTATGATGAGGCTATTGCAACTCGTGATATCTATTTCGTTTGTAACCCATTTACTATGGAGGCTGGCGAGACCTTCAAGGTGAAGGTTGTTTGCGAGGACAACACTTATACTAAGGAGTTCACAATCGCTGAGGGTCGTTCATTGACATTTACTGAGGGCAACTTGGGTACTTTTACTGTTGATATGACAGGTGCAGAGTCTGAGACAAGCTTCTCATTTGCTAATGGTAAGTATGTTGTTGCTGCTAAGAGTGGTAATAAGTACTACGCAATGAAGGGTGTTAGCGGTGGTAAGTATATGACTTACACTGAGGTTGCTTATGATGGTGCTGCTGCTACTTTCTCTACTGAGGATGAGACTTTGGTTTGGACTATTGCTGCAGCAGATGGTGGCTATACATTCCAGAACAATGAGGGCAAATACCTATATTGGAAGGAGGCTAACGATGCATACTTGGGCAATGCTCAGACTTTGACAGTCACACCTATCGATAACACTAACCAGTATAAGGTTGCAGTTAAGAATACACCAGAGCGTCTTCTTGGCTTTAACTCTAACTCTGGTCAGGAGCGCTATGCATTCTATAAGGGTACTCAGGTTCACAACCTCTACCTCGTTCCTATTGCTGAGAATACAACACCTCGCTTCGAGGTAGGTCCTAAGTCTTTGGAGTTTGATAGCGATGCTAACGCTATTGATGATGACTTCTTCACAGTAACAGCTGTTAATGGCTTTGATATTGCAACTGTGACTGCTACAACTGATGCTGAGTGGCTTTATATCGATGATTCTGAGGCTTCAGACGGTGTATGGTATATGTGCCCAGGAGCAAATGAGGGCGAGGCACGTACTGCTAATGTGGTATTCTCAGCAGATGATCTATCAGTTACTGTTACCGTAGAGCAGGAGGCTGCTCCAGGTGCTGAGGGGGATGGTACTATTACCGTTGCAGATTTCTTGGCAAAGAAGGATACTGCAACTGAGTACACCCTTACAGGTAAGATTACCAATGTAGCTAATACAACTTACGGTAACTTTGACCTAACAGATGCTACAGGTTCTGTATATGTATATGGTTTGCTTACACCAGAGGGTGCTTCACAGAAGCAGTGGGCAGCAGCCGGTCTTAAATTGGGCGACATTATCACTATCAAGGGTAAGTACAGTCTTTATAACGGTAGCCCACAGATTAAGAATGCTGTATATGTTTCGCACAAGAGCATTAAGTTAGATAAGGAGTCACTTGAGTTTGCTGCTGAGGGTGGTTCATTGGATATCACCGCAACATTGGTTAATGCAACAGATGCTATCTCTGTAAGCGTTGATAACTCACACTATACCGTTGCTTTGAAGTCTGGTACCACCTACACAATTACAGCTCCTGCAAATGAGACTGGGGAGGCTATCTATGCAAACCTTACATTCACTGCCGGCGAGCTTTCAGCCGTAGTGTCACTCTCTCAGGAGGCAAAGCAAGTTGAGGGCGAGGTTGTAGGTGGTCGTGACGACTTTAACACTGTTACTGCAAATAGCAGTTATGCTACTCGTACCACAACTAATGGCTGGAAGGGTACAAACTGTGCAGTAATGCAGGGTGGTACAACTGATAACAACCCAACCTTTAAGTTTATTGGCTCAACAAGTGCTACACGCGCCTTTACTATGAATGGTAAGACATCTGCTAAGGGTGTGATTACCTCACCTACACTTACTACAGGTTGTGGCAAGCTATCATTGAAGTATGGTAATGCATTCTCTGAGAGCAATGGTGTTGACTTTACCATCACCATCAAGCAGAACGGTACAGCAGTGCAGACCTATAAGGTGGATGTTAACTCAATTACACAGAAGAAGGTTTATACCTGGGAGCAGGATGTTAACCTTGCTGGAGATTTCGTAATTGAGATTACAAACAACTCGCCATCAAATAATTCATCTTCTAATAAGGACCGTGTCTCTATCTGGGACATCGTGTGGACAGGTTACGCTGAGTGATCTTCGGGTGGTGGCTCGGGAGGTGGTGACACACCTCCCGCCACAGACCCTACCACGGGAACAGCATCCGAGGCGTGGCTTGAGTTGCCTGCGATGCGTACAGATGGGGCATATCCTCGTGCCGAGGAGGTGAAGATTTCGGCGGGTGGTGAGCGTAACTACACCCACTACTACGATGCAGATAGCTACACCTCGCTATGGGTGGCATATCCTCTTGAATCCAAGCACATGGGTTCGTTGAGTCGCCCAAGCTTGTGGAGCTATAATCCTAATTTGTCAACATCTGCGCAGGTTAACCTCTGCTCGCGTAGCTATAACGATAACTACTCGCGTGGACACCTTATACCCAACGCCTCGCGTAACGGTATCAAGACCATGCAGGAGCAGACTTTTTATGTGACTAATTCGGTGCCGCAGATTCAGGATAACTTCAATGGTGGCATCTGGCAGAAACTCGAGGCGGCATTGCAGAGCGAGGCTAAGAGCGAGAAGCTATATATCGTCACAGGCGTAGCATTTGCTAAGGAGGGTGAGAGTAAGACGATAAAGTACACCTCGGCTAAGGACGATACTAAGCGTGTCCCTGTGCCAAACTACTTCTATAAGGTTGCACTTAAGGTCGTGACCGATGCAAGTGGTAAGGTTACAAATGCCTCGACCATAGGCTTCTGGTTTGAGCATAAGACCTATAGCGATAGCTATACGAACTATTCGGTTAGTGTCGATCAGATAGAGGCATGGACAGGCTTTGATTTCTTTGCCAACCTCCCAACATCTGTTGCCACTACGGCTGAGAAAAATAGCTCTTGGAGCGTGTTTACGGCGTTTTAAGAGGGTAATATCTATATATTAAGCAACTAACTTAGCGGTTAGTTGCTTTTTTGTTGTAGTGTGGGTAGAGTGGGTAGAGTGGGTAGAGTGGGTAAGCACGAGCATCATTTAACTGACGGCAGTGCAAAGCGCTCGGCAGCGACAACGCGGACTAACGCACGACCTCGCTCCCGTCCCTATCGTCTCTCTTGTCCCTCTCGTTCCAAAATAACAAGAGACTTTAGAGACCTCAGGGACGAAAGAGACGACAGCGAAGTCGCGGACAACGCACAGCCTCTGATATCCGTCCTCGCTCCCGTCCCTATCGTCTCTCTTGTCCCTCTCATCCCAAAATAACAAGAGAATTTAGAGACCTCAGGGACGAAAGAGACGACAGCGAAGTCGCGGACAACGCACAGTCTCTGATAACCGTCCTCGCTCCCGTCCCTATCGTCTCTCTTGTCCCTTTCGTCCCAAAATAACAAGAGACTTTAGAGACCTCAAGGACGAAAGAGACGACAGCGAAGTCGCGGGCAAACTGCAACGCTACAAACCAGCCCAACGCACGACATAGACTCAATCCCCCACCTAAATCAAAATGCGCCCGACCGTATGGTCGAGCGCAAAAGAAAGCAGCACCCCGAAGGATGCTGCTTTGCTCTATTCATGCCGAGGCATGAAGTTGTAAATCTGCAATTGTCTTACTAGAGAACAGTTACATTATTGCCGTTGATGGTCATCAACTTACCATCGATTGCAATCTGAGTGTACTCTGTGCCGTTTACAGTTACTGCTGCACCAGCTACATATTTCTTAAGTCTCCACTCGCCAGAGAAGTTCTCGCCTACAGTGTTGTTAGATGTAGTGATGTTGTGTGCTGCACCTACGCCAGAGGTCTGGAAGTTGTCAATCTCGATAGCAGCGCAGCTCTGGTTAGCAATAGTACCAGCATAACCCTTTGCAGTAGCATTGAAAGTACAATTGTTAACAGCAACCTTTGTAGCACCAGCGCCCTCGTTGTAAACAAGGATAGCCTTACCGTTAGTGTTGAAAGTACAACCCTCAAATACTACCTCCTTAGAGCCGTATGCCCATACATAGCTGTTGTTCAACTCGAATGTACAGTTGTTGAAGATATTCTTCTCACCATAGCAGTACAACTGACCATCTACAGTTACATTGTTGTAAGTAACAACGCCAGAGTGCTGGAAACCCTTGTATGAACCAGCCTTGATAGTTACACCATGAAGGGTAACATCGCCTGCGCCCATATTAGCAGCGCCCACATTGATAACTGTATTCTTATCACCTACGATTGTGATATCCTTACCGTTTGTAGCTGGCATAGTGTAGTTACCAGCCTCCAATACGATAGTACCACCATCCTCAACATTTGAGATTGCCTCGTTGATGTTGTCTGTTTTAGCCAAAGCCTCTACAACCCAGTTTGCACCATCCTTCTTAGCAACATAACCTGGAGCAACCCACTCAGATGGGTCGAAACCGAAAGTACCACCGTAAACGATTACCTCGCTCTGTGCGTCCAACACACGGATACCTGTGTAACCAGAGCGTGTAGATGCCTTACCGAAAGTACCGCCGTTGATGATTACCTTACCACCATTCTCAACACATACATAAGCACGACGAGTGTTGTTTGTAGAGTTGAACTTGAATGTACCAGAGTTAACTACAATCTCACCGCCTCTGCTTGCGTAGAAGTTATAGCGAGCTGGTGAAGAGTTTGTATATTTTGAAGTATCTATACCCTCACCATTGAAGACGATCTTCGCATTGTTATCAGCAGCAACACCACCACCATGAGAGATAAGCTCTGCATCAATTGTAAGCACACTATAGTCATCATTAGCGATGATAGCGTAGTTGCCAGCGTTACCTAATGTAAGCTTATTAGCTGTTAGTTCAGCCTCGTTACCACCCTTAATCTGGATTGAACCGTTAACTGTTACTTCATCAAATGTGTACTCACCATTGTTTAGGAAGAAGAACTGTGTTTCATTAGTATTAGTTGATGCTGTCATATCCTCCTCGCTATCAACTAAGATGTGAACTTTAGTCTCAGTATTAGTGTTGTTCTCAACAGTAGCCTTTGTGTGCTTGTAGCCTACGATAGCACCAGCATCTGCTGGCTTAACCTCCTTGTACTCAGAGGTCATATCAGCGTAAATATTTACATTCTCAACAGTGTTGCCTGTAACTATAGCAGCCTGGTTGGCAGCACCAGCGATACCACCCACCTTGCGGTAAGCTGTAATATTAGAGTTCTTAACAGAGCAATCCTTTACCCATGCCTCATTCTCTGCTGAGAGGTAACCTACGATACCACCAACATTGTTAGCCTCGTCCTTGTTCCAAGGAGTCACAACGATGCGAGCATTGTCAACATGGCAGTTGTCGATGCGTGAGCAGAGACCATCACCTACGATAGCACCAGTCTTGTAGTTAGACTCGATATCTACATTTGTAACAGTAACATTGCGTACATACTTAGCATTTGCGAACAAACCTGCAGAAGCCTTACCCTCAGTGCGGATAACGAAGTTGCTGATAGTCAAGTTTGAACCATCGAAAGTACCCTCGAACTTACCAGTTGCACCGATTGGAGTCCAACGCTCGTTGCCAAGGTCGATACCGCTTGCAAGCTTAACAGTCTTACCTGCGAACTTGTTGCCCTTGTTGTTTACCTGATCTGCAACCCATGCAAGCTCAGCTGGGAACTCGATGGTGTAGGTCTTAGTCTCAGCATCGTACTTAGGCTCACGGATAGATGTGCCATCCCAAACCTCCTGATAATATGGAGAGTCTGTAGTGTTCTCCCAATTAGTGAAGTTGTCGTCGATAGTTACAGTTACATTGTTAGCGTCAGTCAATACAGGACCGTAGATAGTGGTCAAGTAGTTACGCTGAACTGGAATGTTTGTGTTGAAAACGATAGTTGGGATAGGCTCCTGACCGCTGTTGTCGGTAACATCCAAGGTGAACTTAATTGTGCCATCCTCAGTACCAAATAGGTAGTCAGCAAACAAAGTCTGCTCACCCTCAGTTGTAGGCTCGCCCTCGTACAAGTATGCCTCGTTTGTGAAGTTTACCTCCTTAGTGATGTTGTTCTCAGGAGTACCTGCAACCTTCTTATCAAGAGCGTTGAAAGCTGTGTAGATAGGAGTAGTGTAAACTACCTTAGCTGTTGAGAGCTCAGAGTAAATCTCGTTCATATCGTTAGTTACAACACGCAACTTAGCAAATGGACGAGTAAGAGTCATCTCAATCTTAGATGCGCTACCGAACTTCTTAATCTCCTGAACAGCAGTGTAAGCATCACGGCTCTCGTTCATAGCGTTGTGAGTACCAGTGATATATACATTTGTTAGGTCCTCAACATTGTAGTAAGGGTCAACACCTGCCTTTACAAAGTCTGCCCATACAACGAAACGGTAGTCACGACCAGGGATAAGACGCAATGCGAAAGTTGTAGAAGGCTCCTTGCTATACTGCTGATCAGGTCTTTTTGCCAACTTACCAGCGTTGTCGTAAACCTCAAGAGTATAACGGATGTCATACTCACCATTTACACCATTGTCGATAGCTCCCAATGAGCTACTTGTACCTGCAGCACGGGTTACAGCCTCTGAAAGGGCAACCTCAACTGTCACTGCAGCCTCGCCATTGGCGTCAACATCAAGACCAAACTGGTCCTTCTGACATGATACTACTCCGAGTACCAAGGCAGCAAAGAATAGAATTCTTTTCATAGTTAATAATTTAAGTTTATAAAAATTTTTGTAAGTATTTCCCAAATCACTCTCGCGAGCCTCTTTATCTATGCCTTATCTCACCTCTCGCGTATGCGTGCATTACGCGTGCGCGTAAGGGATTGATAACCACAGAGTTACGCCAATAAGTCGCGGTTTTATCGACTCGACTATTGTAACGCTGTTGAATATCAATGAGATAATATTATACAAAGATAGAAAAAATTATCTCCCTAACCAAACATTTTTAAGATTATTTATTGAGATTGACCATTTTGGGTTCTCCTCCATATAGAGATTAGAGAGTGAATAAAAAGTGTATTTTGTCGTTACGCTTGCCCTCAAAATGCTCATTTACGCAAAGTAAACTCCGCTTTTTCGGGCTTCGCAGCGCCGCGATTAAGTGAGAGCAGAGGCTGCTTGCAGTCTATGCCGGGCGTGTGCGGTGAAAAGGGACTTAAGCCTAAAACTACATCTTTTTATTCACTCTCTTAGGTTATGGAGGGGCTGGCTAAGTTACTTTTTAGTCAGCCCCTTGTCGAAAAGTTTATAAGAAACTTGCCTACTACTCCAAGATCTCGTTAACAATCCACTCTGCGCCACCTACCTTGTCGATAACAAAGAGTACATAGCGGATATCGCAGATGATGTTACGGCACAAGGTCTCGTCGAACTCGATATCTGACATGGTTGAGAGCCATGTACGGTCGAAGTTAATACCGATAAGCTCCCCCTTGTTATTAAGCACTGGAGAGCCTGAGTTGCCACCTGTAGTATGGTTTGTAGCAATGAAACATACAGGCACTGAGTACTTGCCATTGATCTCTACGCCCCAACGACCGTAGTCCTTCTTAGCGTAGGCATCGCGAAGCTCCTGAGGTACATTATAGTCGTAGATCTCAGGGTTGTCCTTCTCGATGATACCCTCCAAAGTGGTCTGTGGCAAGTGCCACTCGCCATCGGCATACTCATAGCCCGCAACCTTACCATAAGCAACACGCAAAGTGAGGTTTGCATCTGGGAAGAAGGCACGCTCCTTGTCCCACTCCATCAACGCCTTAACATAAGGACGGAACCAACGCTCGATATCTGGGTGGTTGCTGAAGTTACGGTAGGTGTATGCCTTAACACGCTGCTGGATAGGGTTGATAGCTGCTACGAACTCCGCTACAGGGTCGCACTTAGCTGCCTCAGCGTTATAGCCCTCGAGAGTGCCAAGCTGTGTGTTGTCGTAGAGGTAGTTAGCATAGCCCTCAGCGCCGCCATGCTGTGCAAACAACGCCTTGAGCTCCTCAGAGATAAATGTACCCATCTTCTCGTACTCCTTAAGCATTGCTACGGCGATAGCGCGATCTACATTAACATCGAAGTCCTTGTAGAATAGCTCCAAAGCAGCCTGCTTCTGAGCATCTGTGAGCTTCTCGTTGAGCTTGATGCGAACAACATTCTGAATCTCGATACCGCGCAAAGTCTCGCTATAAAGTTCATAGTTGAAGTAACCCTCAGCATTGCGCTCGTAGGCTGCTGCAAGAGAGTCCAAAAGGTATGCCTTATCTGGGTTCTCAGCGCGGAAACGAGCCTCGTAGGCCTCCTTCTTGGCTACTGTACCAAGGCGGTTGATACCCTTAACCTCGCCCTGCCACTTCTTCCATGCGTTGGCGATATTCGCCTGCTTAGCAGCGTACTGGATGCGGGTCTTTGCAGACTTAGACTGTGCATCGCCGATGATATCGAGGCGCTTAGTACGAAGGTCAATCTTTGTAGGGTCTGAGAGCTCTGAGATATACTTCACAGCGTCAGAGGTGATATACTCCTGAGTGTTGCCTGGGAAGCCGTAAATCATGGTGAAGTCACCCTCCTTAACACCCTTTGTAGATACCTCAAAGTGGCGTGCAGGGGTGTAAGGCTTGTTGTTTGCGCTATACTCCGCAGGGTTATTGTTCTCGTCGGCATAGATACGGAATACCGAGAAGTCACCTGTGTGGCGTGGCCAGATCCAGTTGTCGTTATCAGCACCGAACTTACCGATAGTGGTTGGAGGAGCACCAACAAGGCGCACATCTCTAAACTCGCGGTAGATGAATAGATATGCCATATTGCCGTAGTACATAGACTCCACGCGTGCGTAGTAGCCCACGCCCTCGGCCTGTGCCTTAGCGATAATATCCTCCTTGCTCTCGCCAGCTGCAAGACGCTCGGTAACATCCTCCATGCGAACAAGGATGTGGACCTTCAAACCTGGGCAGAAGAGCTCCTCGCCCTGATTCTTAGCCCAGAAACCGTTGGTTAGGTAGTCGTGCTCAACGGTAGAGTGTGCCTGAATAGCGTCATAACCGCAGTGGTGGTTGGTGAGAAGAAGACCCTGCTCCGATACAATCTCACCTGTACAGCCGCCATCGAACAACACAACAGCATCCTTCAACGACGCCTCGTTAATTGAATAGATATCCTCAGCAGAGAGTTTGAAGCCCTTAGACTTCATATCCTTGATGCGGCTCGAAATAAGTGATGGAAGCCACATACCCTTGTCGGCAACAGCCGAGAATGAGGTTGCACACAGCAACGCAAAAAGTAGTAAGGTTTTTTTCATAATTATTTATTGTTTATTAGTTTGTTCAATTATAAGTAACATGATGGCAACGCCTCAATAAAGCACTCCAACTCGCGACATAGACGCTGAACGGGTAGTCCCATAACATTGTAGAACGACCCCTCGATACCCTCAATGCCAATGTAGCCTATCCACTCCTGAATACCGTACGCTCCCGCCTTATCCATAGGTTTGTAGCACTGAATGTAGTACTCTATCTGCTCGTCGCTTAGCTCCGCAAAGCGCACCTTGCTCGATGATGCGAAGGTGTGCTCACGCTCGGCACTGCGTAGTGTGACACCCGTAACCACCGTATGCTCCGAGCCACTAAGTGCGCTGAGCATGGCGTGTGCCTCGGCCTCGTTGGCTGGCTTGCCAAGCACCTCGCCGTTAAGCACTACGACGGTGTCGGCAGTGATAAGGATGTCGTTATAGCCAAGTGCGTTAGGGTAGGCATGGCTCTTAAGCGCGGAGAGGTATGGTGCTACATCCTCGGCAGCAATGCTCTTGGGATAGCTCTCCTCACACTCGAATTTCTCGGCCATGTGATACTCTATGCCTGTGGCACGGAGCAGCTCCCTGCGGCGTGGAGATGCCGAGGCGAGGATTATTCGAAACTCCTTAAGTTTGTCGTGTAGTAACATACTATACCTATGTATATAATATTATTTCTCGCCTATAAGGTCGGGGCGTAGTGCCTTGGTGCGGCTCCATGCCTGCTCCTCTTGCCACTTCTCGATCTCGGCGAAGTTACCCGAAAGCAACACTTCTGGCACCTTCCAGCCGTTGAACTCCGCAGGGCGGGTATAAACAGGTGGCGCAAGGAGGTTGTCCTGGAAGCAGTCCGTAAGCGCTGAAGCTTCGTCACCTATAGCGCCAGGGATGATGCGCACCACAGAGTCAGCAATCACGCACGCGGCAAGCTCACCGCCAGTGAGTACATAGTCACCAATGGATATCTCGCGAGTGATAAGATGCTCGCGGATGCGATAGTCGATGCCCTTGTAGTGACCGCAGAGGATGATGATGTTCTTCATCAACGAGAGACGGTTGGCCTCATGCTGGTTGTATGTGATACCATCAGGCGAGGTGAAGATAATCTCGTCGTAGTCGCGCTCCGACTTTAGCTTCTCAATGCAGCGATAGATAGGCTCAATCTTCATCACCATGCCAGCCTCGCCGCCAAAGGGGTAGTCATCAACCGTGCGGCGCTTGTCATCGGTGTAGTCACGAAGGTTGTGAACATATATCTCGGCATGTCCCGACTCCTGCGCACGCTTGAGGATTGACTCGTTGAGTGGCGAGGCGAGTAGTTCGGGTACTACCGTAAGTATATCAATACGCATAGCTATTAACCTTTGTAGTTAATCTCGTTGTTTAGTACCTCGGTAATAAATGGGTTGTAGAGGCTCTCATGACCTATGGTCGAGCTATCCTCATGACCAGGGTAGATGGTCACATCATCGCCAAGAGGAATAATCTCCTCGAGGATAGACTTCATAATCCATGAGTAGTCGCCACCAGGAAGGTCGGTGCGACCAATGCTCTCGCGGAAGAGGGTGTCGCCCGTAAATAGCGCCTTCTCACTCTCGTTGAAGAGCACCACATGACCTGGGGTGTGACCTGGGGTCTTGATGATGCGTAGCTCGGTATCGCCAAAGGTGATCTTATCCATCGTGTCGAGGTCGATATCTATCTCTGGAACCTCGTTGCACTTAAGGCCATAGACCATGCCGCCTGACGATGCCTCGATAAGGAACTTATCCTTCGATGAGCAGGCAAAACGCACACCGTAGGTATCCTTAAGCCACTTAACACCCTGTGTGTGGTCGAAGTGACCGTGGGTGTTTACCGCCATCACGGGCTTAAGCTCAAGCGAGGCGATAAGCTCCTTAAGTGCATTGTTCTCCGACTCGGACATATTACCTGCATCTACGACGATGCACTCATTGGTTGTGTCCCACACCAAATATGTATTCTCTCTAAAAGGGTTAAATACAACTCTCTTAATCTCCATTCTCAATATTGGCTTTTAATGTTATGTTCTTAACTCCGTTTGTGGCGGTGGAGTGAACCTGTAGCACTCTGTAGAAGTTACCTTCAGGGGCTTTGCTTGGATCTACAGTGATGCTAAGTATGCCCTGTTCCCCCGCAGAAATGGGCTTCCTGTCGTACTTCACGGTGGTACATGTACAGCTTGTGCGCACCTCGGTGATGACCAAAGGTAGGTCGCCACAATTCTTAAATGGTAGGCGTACATGCTGCTTATCATCGTCCTGCGACAGCGTGCCCAAATCTATGACACTCTCCCCAAACTCTATAGCTGCACCACGGGGTTCTTGACCTTGTGTGGCGGTGAGCGTAAATAGAGTGATGAGAGCTACAAGGTATAATGCTCCTCGCCTCATTACTTAATCTTGAAATCGTATGTTATAGTACCACTCTGTATATGGCGGTCACTCGACTTGAAGCGAGCCTTCATAGCTGCCTCTATAGCAAGTTCATGTAGCGTGCCGTCAGATGTTGTTGTCCCTCGTTGCTCAACGCTTGCAGAGATAACATTGCCATCCATATCAACATTTACATTGATAACGACTCTACCCGCCATGTTGAACGATGTGCGTGGCTTAGGAAGACCCTCGCGCAGACCTCGACCTTGAAGACCTTCGTCAAGCTGGTCGCTGCCAAGAAGGTTATAGCCACCCATCTGACCATGGTCGGACTCCTCATCACCCAACGATGCCATGCGATTGCCCTCCTCGCCAAGCTCCTCAATATTTCCTACCATGGGTTTGAAGAGCGCGTTGGTGTTAACAGTCTGAGTTTCGGGCTTGGCACCCTCGGTCTGATGATGTTGCTCCATAGAGGCTTCGTCTATATGCGCTGCCTCCTCGGCGCGGCGTACATCCGTTGGTGCCTCCTGCTCCATGACAGGTGGTTCAGGCTCCTCGATAAACTCCTCTATGATAAGTTCAAGCGGTGGAACCTCTCTCTGTATCGACTGCACATGAAACACCACTCTGCTACAGATAAACGCAAAGAGGAGTAACAACAAGATTGTTATTACTAACGCTATGCCTTGTGCTGAGCGATCCTTCGAATCGATGGAATTGTAGTAATCCATTATTTACCTGCTCTTTGTGGCCAAGACCATCTTATACTTCTTCTCGCGTGTGAGGTCAATGATGCCTACCAATACATCTACGGTGACCTTTTCGTCACAGCGTAGAGAGATGTATGGTCGCTCCTCCGCAGGACGCTCGCCATACTCGGCAAAGTGTTGCTCAAGAGCGCTCTCAATGCTGGCAACATCCGTGTAGCTCTCGTCGCGATTTATCACATATCTATAACCCGAAGGGCTATTATCGTCACCCACAACAGAGAGGGTGATGATTGAGGGATCACCCTCAGCACTTGATGATGAGGGGAGAGTGAGCTTAACCGCATTATTGGGGTTGATGAGTGTTGTGGCCATGATGAAGAAGACCAACAACAGGAAGATAAGGTCTGTCATCGATGAGGATGAAAAGGCCGAATCAATCTTTGATGTTCGCTTAATTGCCATACTCGATTATTTTTGTACTGGCTGGTTCAAGATGTCCATAAAGGCAATTGTCGTAGCCTCCATTCTAAATACAAGACGCTCGATGCGTGCAACAAGGTAGTTGTGGCCAAAGTAGGCTGGAATACCAACTATCAAACCACCAACGGTAGTGACCATAGCTACATACATACCCGAAGAGAGCTGTCCAAGCTCAATAGCTCCAGAGGTGTTGGCAGACATTGAGATGAAGACCTGTACCATACCCACAACCGTACCAAGGAAACCAATCATTGGCGCACCTCCAGAGATAGATGCCAACCATGGCAAGCCTGTCTCAAGCTTTGCAATCTCGACATTTGCTACATTCTCTATAGCTGTTTGAATATCTCCCATAGGACGACCGATACGCTCGATACCCTTCTCAATCATTCGAGCTACAGGAGAGTCGGTGCGGCGACAAAGGTCGATAGCAGCGTTGATGTTACCCTCAGAGATAAAGTCGCGGATACGGTTCATAAAGTTCTTGTCGAGGCGTGTAGCGCGGCGTATGGCGATAAATCTCTCGATAAATATAAAAATCATTACAGCTGCCAAGAGTACAAGTACCCACATAAGCCAGCCACCACTCATGAAGAGATCCCAAAAACTGATAGATAGTGTCTCTGCTGCTTCTGTTACGCCCTCGGTCAATGTCTCAACAGGTGCCTGTGTAATCTCCTCGGTAGCCTCTACCATTGGATTAGTAGTTAAGATGTTCATAATAGTTAAATTTACTTTTGTTAATTATTTATTGTTTATTCTCTTTTCGTTGCTCTGTGTTTCTTGGTATTCGGATAAACTCTACTTTATCTAACGACCTACGCTCTCGATTATTATCTATCGTTACGCTTGGTGTATCCTCCTTGCGTGTGCGTTTGGTCACATTCATAAATGGGCTTATGAGGTTATCTCGGTTTCCAAAGCGGTTCTTAAGGCTCTGATGTAGCTCACTAAAGGTGTTGAAACTCTCGTTGTAGTAGAGACCAATACCCGACTCTTGCATACCCTGGTTCTCGCCATAGCGATCGATGGTCTGCGTAAATGCTGTCACCTTGAATGTGCCTTCAGGATCAATGAGCCATGTGATGAATGCCTCGCCCACGAAGTTAGATGCCTTCTGCATAGCCTGTATAGAGGCATCAGAGAGGTATCCACCTTCAAGCTCAACAAGGATACGATTGTTGAATAGCTTTCGTGAGAAACCTACATCAATCTCATCACCCGAAAGGCTTGTGCGTGGACGGTAGCGTAGCATAATGTTATAGTCCTCACCCGAAAGCCAGTTGCTTAGCTGGTTGGATAGCAGCTCGAAGCCAGTTGTTGCAGAGAGCGTAGTACCTGAGATACCACCAATATCATCTGCCGAGAAGGAGTTGGCAGTAAGCAACCAGAACATCTGTGTGGCTATAGCCTGCTGGTCGTTAAGCGCAGATTGTACGATAGTCTGAATCTCTGGGGCAACATTTGGCACCTTAACATCGAAGGTTACGGTTGGAGATTGTAGCTCATCTTTGAGCGATATGTAACAATCCACAGGTACTGTATGAGAGGTGTCGAAGCCCTGTACTGAGCTACCGATAAGTGGACTTAGAGAGGTCTTAAGGCTATATACAGCATCGATGTCGAGGATGGTGGCCTTAGGGTTACCATCCCAATGGAGTGACGAGCCTGGAACGACCGTAAATAGCTTGTTTATCGGACTTAACAGAGTGAATAGGTATGTACCCTCCGAGATGGTTATGTCTCCATGCATCTCGAAGATGTCAGCCTCAGGAACAATATGCATCGAAAGCTCACCTGCACCCTTACCCTTGATTATATCTCCCATCGTTGGGTTGATAACCAACTGCATCTCGATGTTTGGCTGAACATTGATGTCAATATCTATATCCATAGATCTTGATGTGGTATTCTGCTCTTGTGTGCGCTTCTCGTATGCCATCATAAGGCGTGAGAGGTAGTCTATGGTATCTATCTCCTCGATATCGGGCTCGACAAACTTGACAAAGCTGGCGTGTGTTACATCCTCCTTGCGCTGTAGTGGTAGGTAGAATTTCGAATTATCAGAGCTTGTAACATCAATGTCCATTTTGGTGCCTCGCTTATCGCCTTTGAACGATGCTGCACCCGAGGCATATACATGACCATAGAAGGTGTCGTTCTCTTTGGTTGTGGTGTTGAGAACGAGCATATCCTTAACCTCGGCACTAATATCATATGACACATTGCTAATGTTGTTAAGGTCGGTGTCTATAGATAAGTAGCCCGTATTGCCGTCACTATCGTAGAGCGGTATGCGTGAAGCGCGTAGGTGGTTATTCTCGATGCTAAACTTTGCTGTGGGGGCTGTGTACCTCACATTGGTGTAGTTGACCGTGCCACCAAAGTTGTTGGCAGATATTCTTCCCGAAAGCTGTGCACGATAGCCCTCACCCTCAATCTGGGCATTGATATCTGCCTTACCCTCTATATCTGAAAGTACACTCCTGAGAATTGGCTCAAGAAGCCCCATATCTGCATTGCGTATCTTTGCGGTGGCGGAGTATTTGTTCGAGATAGGGTTGTAGTAGCCATCTATAACTCGCTCACCAAGATTCTTGTCACGCACGACGATATGAGCATTATTCTTCTTGGCATCCCACTCAGAGGTTATATGCTGTGGAGCAACAGCTATGTCATTTATTTTGATGTTGTCGAGTGATATAGAGGCATCAACCTCCGGGTTGTGCAACACCGACTTGATTGTAGCGTATCCATTTGTGATACCGCCAATGGAGTAACCGCTACGCTTCAGTAGTACAGATAGACCAGATATGTCGAAATTATCGAGTGTGAGACGCAATGACTCCTTTAGCGAACGCGAGATCGTACCATCGACAACCAACTGCTGATCGGGACGAGCGATATGTAAGTTGTTGATGCTAACCTTAGAGGAGGTGATATCTATGCCGCGAGAGTACAACTGCCAATATTGTGAGGCGTAGTTGAAGTGCGATGGTTGCACATCGACATGTATCATGCGGTTTTGTGTTTGTGCGTTGCGCAGAACTTTAGCTTTGAGTGCCAACTTCGCCGAGTTGCCCATCTCCCTCTTCTCATCAAAGGTGACTGCCATATCAACCATGTTGTTATGTACGCTACCCTCAACCTTGAAGTTAGGCAAGAGTGAGTGAGTACCCACAAGAACATCCTTGGTATTTAGGCTTAAAACTAAAGAGTTGTGCTCCTTGCTATTGTCGATATTGCAATCCAAATCTGCCAGGATGATATCCGATAATACTATTGCCTCGGAGTCACCACGAATAGCTATGGCATTCTTCTTAGGGTTGAATCTTAGGTCGAATGTGGTGTTAGGTGCGACATTCACATCTTTGACTATGGCATCAAGCAGTGCATTGATATTATCGCCCGCCTTGATTGTTAATGCTGTATAGTTGTCGCTATTCTCATCATCGCTATAATCTATCGTTGGATTCTCCCCATCCTTGTAGATGATTGGGAGATAATGCTTCATAGCGTTGTAGATATGGTTGTAGGCATCGAGGTACGAGGAGTTGCTATGGTAGTCGAGTGCAACGAAGTCCGAGTCGAAGAGTATAGATTTGTACTGTTGCTGGTTCTCAAACTCCAGCTTAATTCTATCGGTTGTAATCTTACCTGCTGGGTAGGCATACTCCACATCGGCGATGCTTACATGACCATCTATGCCACTTGATAACGAACCTTGAAGGTCGATGCCGAGGTTCGCTGAAATTATAGACACCGAGTCACGGTGATTTATACCAAGGGCATTGAGGTTGGCATGCTTAAGGGCAATTGATGCAATATATGTAGGCTCTGTTTGACTAAGGTTGAGGTCTGTGCGTAGATCAAATTTTAGATTTGGGTCGGATGATTTAATGTCGGCAAAGTAGTTCTCGCCCGCAATACGACCATCGCCAGTGATGTTGGTGAAGGTGTAGGCTCCATAACCAAGGCTTGTAATATCAACGCTTACATCTCCAATAATTCCATCTATGCTACTTGTCTCCACTGAGCCGTTGAAGGTAACCTCAGAGGTTACAGTGCGAAGTTTGTCGATGGATAGAATATCTCCGATGTTTAGCCCAATGCTCTTAGCTGTGCCATTGATGGCAAGGCGACCACTCTCCTGTTTGGTGAGCGTTAGGTCTGTGGAGGCATCACCAGCAGCGGTGGAGATGTCACCCACAATGCGTAGGTCGCTAAACATACCGCCTATGGTTGTGCGTAGATCGACCCACTCAATCTGTTTAGCAATATCTGTAACCCTCTGAGGTAGCGAGTCTCTCGCTATGAGGTTTGCTATGGTAAGGGCGTCATCATTTGTTGTGTGTAGTTGCTCTATGCCTATGACATAGTGTGCTGTGCGCCAATCTGGCAGACCCTTGATGCGACAAGTTGCTGAAATATCTGTGTCGTTACCTATCTTGGCGCGCCTAATCTCGCCCTCAAACTCCTCAAAGGTACCCTCGACACTTGCAGAGAGCCCTCTGATCTTGATATCCCAATTGCGTAGCGCGGGGCTAAGGTAGGCAACATCACTCGATGCAATGGTAGAATGTTCGACTCTACTTGTAATCTCGACATTCTGAATAAAGTTCTTGTACCCTGCCCAATCGTCGCTCTTAAGTTCTAATTTAGGAAGGTAGATTGATGAGTTGTCGGTGAGTATATTGAGACCATCGAGCGCAATCTCTCCGTCGCTAATGTAGAGGTGCGATGTAAGCTCCGAGATGGTAAATCCTGAGCACTCACTAAATGAGAGGTGTTCGATATCTGTCCATACAGCGCCCCTTACGATTGCAAAGTTCGTAAGGTGAGTGTCAATGTTGTTAAGTTGTAGATTATTGAAGTTTATGACCGACGAAGTCTCAGGTTGCTCCAACTTTTCGTAGCGGAAGGCTATATCCTCAGCATCCACATCGTCGATATATAGGCGGAAGTTGCTACCCTCACCAGAGCCTTGAAGTTGTTTAAGAATGGGGTGTATGTTGAGTTCGCCTGAGGCGAGTTCTCGTAGGTAGAACTTTGTGCCATACATTCGTGCTCCGCTGAGCTTAAGACCCTCTTTTGCAAGGTTGAGACTCTCAATAGAGGCGGAGGCGTGTGGCACATAGAGTAGTGTGTCTTTGTTGTAGTCTTCGATATAGAGACCACGAACACGAACCTTCGAGAATAGGTCAAAGTCGATGCCCTCGACATAGACATCTGTGCCAAGAAGGTTAGAAGCGTAGTCTAAGGTGCGCCTAACTACGGCGTTCTGCACAGACTCAATATTTAGCACAAGGGTTATGGCAATAGGAGAAAATATCAACAACATGAGGATTGTTGATACTACCTTTCCCAATATTTTTATACCTTTGCGCATTGAATTACTATTTCGTGTTTTTTTGCGTTTACAGCAAATAACCTACAAAAGTAATAATTTTTCTATTAAATAGAAAAAAACAGAGAAAAAATTATTTGCTATGGATATTACAATATTGGGTATTGAGTCGTCGTGTGACGATACATCGGCAGCGGTGCTTAGAAATCGTACGCTCCTTTCGAATGTAATTGCTTCGCAGGCGGTGCATCAGAAGTATGGTGGTGTAATTCCAGAACTCGCCTCTCGTGCCCATCAACAGAATATAATACCTGTTGTGGATACAGCTCTTAAAGAGGCTGGAATAACTATCGATAAGGTCGATGCTATCGCCTTTACGCGCGGCCCAGGTCTGCTTGGTTCGTTACTTGTGGGGGTGTCGTTTGCTAAGGGGCTCTCGATTGCTAATAATATTCCACTTGTTGAGGTTAACCACCTTGAGGGTCACATCCTCTCGCACTTTGTTGATATGCCAGATAGAGAGTTGCCACATCCAAGTTTTCCTTTTTTGTGCTTGCTGGTGAGTGGTGGTCATACACAAATCGTGCGTGTTGATGCCCCAGCTAAGATGGAGATTATTGGTACTACGATTGATGATGCTGCGGGTGAAGCTTTTGATAAGTGTGCTAAGGTTATGGGGTTGCCATATCCTGGAGGTCCTGTCATTGATCGTCTCGCTAAAGAGGGTGATGCCAAGGCGTTTAAGTTTGCTAAGCCTCATGTCGAGGGTGAGTTCGATTACTCGTTCTCTGGTTTGAAGACCTCGTTTCTATACACTTTGCGTGATGCCGTGCAGCAGGATCCCGATTTTGTCGAGAAACATAAGGCAGACCTATGTGCATCGCTCCAGAAGACAATTGTCGATATCTTGTTAGATAAGCTTGTCAAGGCGTCTAAGGCTACGGGTATCAAGGATATTGCTATTGCAGGTGGTGTCTCGGCTAACTCTGGTTTGCGCAATGGCATTTTGGAGGCGGGACGCAAGCGTGGTTGGAGAACATTCCTCCCAGAATTGAAGTTTACAACCGATAACGCTGCGATGATTGCTACGGCAGGATACTATCGATATATGGCTGGTGAGCTTAGTGATTTGAGTGTTTCGCCCGTTGCTCGTCTTCAGGATTTGTAGTGACTAAGTAAGCGTTGTTTCTGTGGCGCCGAAGATGCAAAAGTTGCCCTATAAGGATTATGGTCACACCATGCGCCAGCGGCTTGGTGGGCGTGTCCAGAAGCTTGCTGTAGATGCAAGGATGACCTGCCCGAACCGTGATGGTAGGGTAGGTGTAGGCGGGTGTACTTTTTGTCTCAATGAGGCTTTTTCTCCAAGCTATTGTAGAGAGAGTGGTACTCTTTTGCAACAACTAAATAGAGCAATGGCTTTTCATCTATCGCGTGGTCGTAAAGCCGATTTCTATCTTGTTTATTTACAATCAGGTACAAATACTTATTCAGATGTAGATAGGCTCCGTAGTATATACTCGGAACTTCTATCACATCCCGATGTGTCGGGTCTTGTGATAGGTACTCGTCCCGACTGCGTTAGTTCTGAAATACTCGATTATTTGGAAGATTTGTCGCATAGGTACTATGTTGCTGTAGAGTATGGTATAGAGTCGGTCTATGACGCCACTTTGAAGCGTGTTAATCGCGGACATGACTTTAGATGTGCTGCGGATGCTGTGGCGCGAACAAAGGCGCGGGGATTGGATGTGGGAGCGCACTTTATTTTAGGTCTTCCTGGTGAGAGCGAGGCGGATATTATGCGAGGTATAGGACACATAAATCAGCTTGGCTTGGATTTTGTGAAGTTTCATCAGCTGCAAATATATCGCGGTACAGCTATGGAGCGTGAGTATCTTTCAGCACCTCATGATTTTATTTTTTCAGAGGGATATAGCGTGGACAACTATGTGGCGTTGATGTGTGATATTCTTCGTTGTCTCTCTGCCGAGGTGGCCGTGGAGCGTATGTTGTCGCTCACGCCACGACACTTGTTGCGCTTTTCGCCTTTGCGTGGTCTTCGTGTCGATGAGTTTCGTAATAGAGTAGTTGAGCGCATGGAGGCGTTGGGTGCTTGTCAGGGTGATATGCTCCGTGGTTAGGGTGCAAAAACTGCTATTTTTTTAAAAAATAGTTTGCTTGTAATAAAATTATCACTATATTTGCTCTGTATATTTCGTGTTGAGTGGTATCAGATTTAATGATGAACTTGTGTCTGTTAGGTCTGATCTCTACAACTTGTTTATTTACAGTTGATTAGAAACAATAACTTCTTTATATCGTGAAAAAGATTTTATTTAGCTTAGTAGCTATGGCTATGATGCTGGTGTCATGTCAGGATGAGGCGTGGAACATTTTTGGTTTCGATAAAGGCGTGGATGTGGTGTTGAAGGTTACTTCGCCAAGCATGGAGGTTACTCGTGCCGAGGCGAGTGGCTTGGATAGTGGTGTGGGTGCTATCGATAACTTCGACAACAATGCACATCTGTGGGATAAGTATGACTTGCGCTATATCCTCGAGGTATATGCAGTGACTGAAGAGAAGAACAATTTTGTTGTCTCTGAGGAGCCAATCTACAGAGATGTCTTCACAACACCATCGTACTCGGCTGATGGCTTGGACCTTGAGCTTCGCCTTGTGCCTAACCGTTACTACAAGTTCGTGGTGTGGGCTGATTTTGTTGATGAGGGTACTAAGAGCGATCTTTACTATAACACAGCAAGCCTGCGCCAGATTTCACGCACTGAGAAGTTTAAGCATGTAGCTATGGATGAGGCTGCGGATGCCTATTATATCAGTCACACAGAGTTAATCAAGAACTCAGGTGATTTGAAACTTAATCTAACTCGTCCATTTGCAAAGCTAAGAGTTGTGGCTATCGACCACCATGAAATTAGCCGATACTCGACACTTGAGCGTGTAGAGGTTAAGTTCGATACAGAGAAGAACCCTGTATTTGAGACATTCAACGCGGTGAATAGCTCTCTTGAGAATAACTGCGATGCACACAACTATGTGTGCGATGTTAATCCAGTGCCTTATGTTGAGTATAGCGGTACTACGGATGAGGGCGATGTCAATGGCTTCGTACTATTTAGCGACTATATCCTTGCACCACGCTCTGGTGAGCAGCCTGTGAGCTTTACAATGGATATCTACGATCAGAAGGGTCCTGTGCGCACTGTAGATTTCGATACGCAGATACCAACTTGTCGCAACCACCTAACAACGGTTGTAGGTTATTGTCTCACAAGCAAGCATACAACAATTGTAAGTATCAACGATACATTGCTCTCGGGTGATGACTTTATCTTGGATGCTGATGAGGTGTCGAATAAGTAGAGCATCTATTTGTATCTCCAAATAGTGAAAAATGGAAGTGGCTCTCAGTCTCGCCTATTATTAAGGCGGCATGACTGAGAGCCCCTCTCTTTTTATATATATAGTATATTAGTGCGTAAATACCTTACCTTTGCGCTTATTTTGTTCCTCGCGAGAAGGTGTTGGGTACTTTAGCTTCTCAAGTTCCGTAACAGCATTCCTGATATCCTTGATTAGCATATCTGCCATATCGCGCGACATACCCTGGCGTATGACGATGCGCATGACCACAATATCCTCTATATTCTTTGGTAGAGTATAGGCTGGTACCATCCATCCGCTCTGCTGAAGCTCAGCCTGAAGGTCAAAGAGAGTCCACTTGGCATGTTTGGCATACTCCTCCTTAAGTGACCATACGAATAGTGGGTTGACAACCTCCTTAGAGTAGTTCTCAAAGCACTCAATCTTGCCTATCTGCTCGTGGCAGTAGCGTGCTATCTCCATGCAGTTTTGCTGTATGGCGGTGTAGCCCTCACGACCAAGGCGAATAAAGTTGTAGTACTGACCAAGTACCTGAGCAGCGGGGCGTGAGAAGTTAAGACCTACCTGTGTAACTTCTGCACCAAGGTAGTTGACAGAGAAGTTCATCTCGTCGGGAAGATAACTTTTATCGCGCCATATCACCCAGCCCAAGCCAGGATATACCAAGCCGAACTTATGTCCTGAGGTAGATATTGAGATAACATTCTTTAGTCTAAAGTCCCAGCGTGTCTCAGGGCTTACAAATGGTAGAATAAAACCGCCTGATGCAGCGTCAACATGTATCGGGATGTTATAGCCTGTGCGAGCGTTGTACTCCTCCAAGGCCTTGTCCAGAGCCTCGATGTCATCGTTAAGACCTGTCCATGTCACGCCCGCAATAGGCACAATGCAGATTGTGTTTTCGTCGCAGTGATTGAGCGCCTCCTCAATGCATAGCGTACGCTTCTCGCGTGTTAGAGGTATCTGTCGAAGCTCAATCTGCCATAGTTGGCAGAACTTCTCCCATACAACCTGCATGCCTGAACTCATCACAAGGTTTGGCTTATCTACAGGCTTACCCTCAGCCATGCGCCTTTTGCGCCAGCGTAGCCAAGCTGCAACACCGCCCAACATGCAGGCTTCCGATGAGCCGATGCCGAGTGCTCCGCACTTAGACTCACTCTTCTCTGGGGTGTGCCAGAGGTTTGCAAGGATGTTAATGCAGCGACTTGCCATCACCGCCACACGCGGATACTCCGTCTGGTCGATGTAGTTCATCGATATCGCCTCGTTCATAAGTCGTGTTGCATACTCATCCATGTATGTCGTAACAAATGTTGCGAGGTTAAGACGAGGTTGCGTTTGTGCGTATGTCTCATCCTTGACCATGTTGTAGGCAATCTCAGGTGTTGTCATGCCCTCGGGAATTGTTGTTGTTGGCGCAGGAGTTATCATCTCCTCAGAGCCATATACCGCTGTTGTGGCGGTTGAGTGTTTTGTGCTTTTCATCATATTTAATTTTTTTTAAAGGATTACGAAGCACATGGGAGCACAAACTATGCCAATGAAAATTGGGGTGTGGAGGGTAAATGGTGGGGTCTTGTCTCCTATAAAAGGTGGATAAATTCACTTTTTTAGGGTAAAGACACACTTTTTTGCACTTTTTTTGAAAAATAATTGTAAAAATATTTGGAGGATTAGAAAAAGTAGTATATCTTTGCACCTCGAAATCAGAAAGGTTTTACGGGATGTAGCGCAGTCCGGTTAGCGCACCTGCTTTGGGAGCAGGGGGTCCCAGGTTCGAATCCTGGTATCCCGACAGATTAAGGTCAGCAACTTGCTGACCTTTTTTGTTGTATTCATATCCCGACTACCGCACGACCTCTGATGCCCGACCTCGCTCCTGTCCCTATCGTCTCTCTTGTCCCTTTCGTCCCAAAATAACAAGAGACCCGAGAGACGAAAAAGACGACAGTGAAGTCGCGGAGAGACTGCACCGCAACAACCCAGACTAACGCCCGACCTCTGATACCCGACCTCGCTCTCGTCCCAAATAACAAGAGACCCGAGAGACGAAAGAGACGACAGCGAAGTCGCGGACAACGCACGGCAGTGCAGAGCGCACGGCAGTGCAGAGCGCACGGCAGTATCAACGCTAATCCCTGCACACAACAAAAAAACGACCCTCGAAAGAGAGTCGTTTTAGTTGGGCTACCTGGATTCGAACCAAGAATGACAGGACCAGAATCTGTAGTGTTACCATTACACCATAGCCCAATGTTTCTGTTTGACGGTGCAAAAGTAGAACAATATTTTGGATTTGCAAAGAAAAATGCAAAAAAAATTCAAAAAAAAGTTATACCTTTGTTAAGATTTTTGCTATTAAAGAAATTAAAATACATAAAACACACTGATTATGAGAAACATTAAGTCTCGTCTTATCATTATGAACTTCCTCCAGTTCGCAGTATGGGGGTCGTATCTAACATCCATGGGCGGCTATCTATTCTCCGCAGGTTACGGTGAGTTGATTGGCTGGTTCTACGCTATGCAGGGCGTCGTGTCGATGTTTATGCCTGCAATCATGGGTATCATTGCAGATAAGCTAATCCCTGCGCAGCGTTTATTGGGTCTTTGTCATGGCATTGCAGCGCTATTTATTGCTGGTGCGGGTTATTGTGGTATGAACGATATGCTTTGGCCGATGTTTACGCTATACTCTATAAGCGTGGCATTTTACATGCCTACACTCGCCTTGTCCAACTCTGTGGCATATAGCGTGCTTGAGCAGGGTGGCTATGACACTGTGAAGGCCTTTCCACCTATTCGAGTATTCGGCACCGTTGGTTTCATTGTGGCGATGCTTGTATGTGATTTTGCAGGTTTCCAGGCGAGCCCTGTGCAGTTCTATCAGTGTGCAGCAATCGGCATCATCTTGGCTATCTATGCGCAGATGCTTCCTAATTGCCCTGTAAACCGTAATCAGGAGAATAAGAGTTTCGTACAGCGTATGGGTCTTGATGCCTTTAAGCTCTTCAAGAGTAAGCAGATGGCGCTGTTCTTCATCTTCTCGATGTTGCTCGGCGTGTCGTTGCAGATTACAAACGGCTTTGCCAACAGCTTCATCACATCGTTTAAGAATATCCCTGAGTTTGCAAATACCTTTGGCGCTAACCATGCTAATGCGCTCATCTCGCTATCGCAGGTGTCGGAGACATTGTGTATCTTGCTTATCCCATTCTTCCTAAAGCGTTTTGGTATTAAGCGCGTTATGCTTATTGCCATGTTTGCATGGGTGTTGCGCTTCGGTCTCTTTGGCTTGGGTAATCCTGGCTCGGGACTTTGGATGTTCATCCTATCAATGATTGTTTATGGCGTTGCTTTCGACTTTTTCAATATCTCAGGTTCACTCTTTGTTAATGAGAACACAAGCGGAGATATGCGTTCATCGGCGCAGGGTCTATTTATGATTATGACCAATGGTATTGGTGCTACAGTAGGTACTCTTGGTGCTCAGGCTGTTGTTAATCACTTTGTGCCAGCAGCAGAGAGTGTTGAGGGGGTAGTAGTTAATGGTATAAGTGTCGTTGAGGGCTGGAGCACTACTTGGCTCGTATTTGCAGGTTATGCTCTTGTTGTGGCGTTGTTGTTTATGGTGCTCTTTAGCTATAAGCACGACCCTAATAAGCAGATGAACATCAACCACTAATATATGGCACAGCAACCCTTAGCTGAGCGTCTTAGGCCTCAGGGCTTGGATGATTATATTGGGCAGAAGCACCTTATAGGCGAGAACGGCGTATTTCGTAAGTTCATCGCCTCGGGGAGCGTGCCATCGTTTATACTCTGGGGTCCTCCAGGCGTAGGTAAGACTACGCTCGCTAAGATTGTCGCCTCGGCACTCGATAGACCGTTCTATACCCTCTCGGCTGTGACATCGGGGGTTAAGGATGTGAGGGAGGTTATTGAGAAGGCAAAGAATCAGCACCTCTTCAATGCTCGTCCAGCGTTTCTATTTATAGATGAGATTCACCGCTTCAATAAGTCGCAGCAGGACTCGCTCTTGGGTGCTGTGGAGCAGGGTATAGTAACCCTTATTGGAGCAACTACAGAGAATCCCTCGTTCGAGGTTATATCGCCGCTTCTAAGTCGTTGTCAGGTGTATGTGCTTAAACCGATGGAGGATAGCGAGCTACAAACTCTTCTTGACCGTGCACTATCTGCCGATGTGGAGCTTCGCAAGCGTAACATCAAGGTCGAGGAGACCGAGGCTCTGTTCCGCTTCTCGGGAGGTGATGCCCGCAAGTTGTTGAACATCCTCGATATCATCGTTGGAGCATCCGAGGCAGATATTGTGATTAACGATGAGCGTGTCACGGAGTGTCTGCAGCAGAATATCGCCCTATACGACAAGTCGGGCGAGCAGCACTACGATGTGATATCCGCCTTTATAAAGTCGGTGCGCGGTAGTGACCCCAATGCTGCGATATACTACCTTGCTCGTATGCTTGCGGGTGGTGAGGAGCCACGCTTCATAGCTCGTCGTTTGGTCATTCTTGCCTCTGAGGATGTGGGTCTTGCAAATCCTAATGCACTGCTTTTGGCTAATGCATGCTTCGATACGGTACACAAGATAGGTATGCCAGAGGCGCGTATAACGCTTGCTGAGACCACGATATACTTGGCGACAAGTCCAAAGAGCAACTCTGCCTATGCTGCTATAAATAAGGCTCTGGCAATGGTAGAGCATGATACGACTAATCGTCCTGTGCCACTACACCTAAGAAATGCACCAACAAAACTTATGGATAGGCTCGGCTATGGAGCAGATTACAAATATGCCCACGACTATCAGGGTAATTTTGTGCAGCAAGAGTTTCTTCCTGATAGCCTGAGTGGTACCCGCTTCTATACCCCTAACCTTGGCAATGCCCAAGAGCAGAAGATTGCCGAGCGTATGCATGCGCTTTGGGGGGATAAGTATGATAAGTAGAGTGTTTGTAGTATGTACTGACATTTTGTCAGTTGTGTGACAAAATATAGAGGGTGATATATGACAACTCGGTTTTGGCACAAAGATTGACGCAATGGCGCCACAGCAGAAAATATAATTAAAACTTAAAAATAGAGAACTATTATGGCAGTTAAACCACTTTCAGACCGCGTTTTGGTTAAGCCAAATCCGGCAGAGGAGAAGACCGCAGGAGGTCTATTTATTCCAGATACCGCTAAGGAGAAGCCTTTGATGGGTAAGGTTATCGCAGCTGGTCCTGGCACAGCTGATATTAAGATGGAGGTTAAGGTTGGCGATACCGTTATGTATGGTAAGTATGCTGGCACTGAGCTTAACTACGAGGGTGAGGACTACCTTGTTATGAAGCAGTCTGATATTATAGCTGTTATTGAGTAATAACACCAATTAGCAATTAGTAATTAGTAATTAGTAAAGAGAAATATGGCTAAGGAGATTAGATATAATGTTGAGGCGCGTGAGCTTTTGAAGCAGGGTGTAGATGCGCTATGTAATGCAGTAAAGGTGACACTTGGCCCTAAGGGTCGTAATGTTATCATCGACAAGAAGTTTGGTGCGCCACATGTAACTAAGGATGGTGTAACCGTAGCTAAGGAGGTTGAGTTGGAGGATACCTTCGCAAATATGGGTGCGCAGATGGTACGCGAGGTGGCGTCAAAGACCAACGATGATGCGGGTGATGGTACAACAACTGCTACTGTTCTTGCTCAGTCGCTTATCTCTGTAGGTATTAAGAATGTTACCGCTGGTGCTAACCCTATGGATCTAAAGCGCGGTATTGACGCAGCTGTAGCGAAGGTTGTGGAGTCACTTAAGGCTCAGAGCCAGGTTGTAGGTTCGGACTTCGACAAGATCGAGCAGGTAGCAACTATCTCTGCTAATAATGACCGTAAGATTGGTAAGCTTATCGCTGAGGCTATGGCTAAGGTTAATAACGAGGGTGTTATCACCGTTGAGGAGGCTAAGGGTACAGAGACTCATGTAGATGTTGTTGAGGGTATGCAGTTCGACCGTGGTTATATCTCGGCTTACTTCATCACCGACACCGAGAAGATGGAGGCGCAGCTCGATAAGCCATATATCCTTATCACCGACAAGAAGATCTCGACAATGAAGGAGATTATGGGCATCCTTGAGCCTGTAGCTCAGAGTGGTCGCTCGCTTCTTATCATCGCCGAGGATGTTGATGGCGAGGCGTTGTCAGCACTCGTTGTAAACAAACTCCGTGGTACATTGAAGATTGCTGCATGTAAGGCTCCAGGCTTCGGTGACCGTCGCAAGGAGATTTTGGAGGATATCGCGACACTTACAGGTGCAACCGTAATCTCTACCGATAAGGGTATGAAGATGGAGGATGCAGGTATCGAGGCTTTGGGTACTGCAGATAAGGTGACCTTGAATAAGGAGAACACCACTATCGTTGACGGTGCAGGTTCTAAGGAGGCTATCGCGGCTCGCGTACAGCAGATTCGTGCCTCTATCGAGAATGCTACTTCGGACTATGACCGTGAGAAACTTCAGGAGCGTTTGGCTAAACTCGCTGGCGGTGTAGCGGTATTGTATGTAGGTGCTGCAACCGAGGTTGAGCTTAAGGAGAAGAAGGATCGCGTTGAGGATGCCTTGGCTGCTACACGCGCAGCTGTTGAGGAGGGTATTGTTCCTGGTGGTGGTGTTGCCTACATCCGTGCCGTTGAGTGCCTTGAGGGTATGAAGGGCGAGAACGACGACCAGACTACAGGTATCCAGATTGTTAAGCGTGCTATCGAGGAGCCGCTTCGTCAAATTGTAGCTAACGCTGGCGGCGAGGGCTCTGTAGTTGTAAATAAGGTTAAGGAGGGTAAAGGTGCCTTCGGTTACAATGCTCGTGACGATAAGTATGAGGATATGCTCGCTGCTGGTATCATCGACCCTACGAAGGTGTCACGCGTAGCATTGGAGAACGCTGCATCTATCGCTTCGATGTTCCTAACCACAGAGTGTGTCTTGGCAGAGAAGAAGGAGGATAGTCCTCTTCAGACTCTTGCACAGGCAGGTGGCGCAGGTATGGGCGGCATGATGTAATGTCCAAAACTAATGGGGCTGACTAAAAAGTAAGATAGTCAGCCCTAAGACTTAAGAGAGTGAATAAAAAGATGTAGTTTTAGGCTTAAGTCCCTTTTCACCGCTCACGCTCGGCATAGTCTGCAAGCAGCCTCTGCTCTCACTTAATCGCGGCGCTGCGAAGCCCGAAAAAGCGGAGTTTACTTTGCGTAAA
>JAZRRF010000005.1:0-10214 GCA_045650465.1 Alistipes sp. | reverse complement strand
AAATTGGGTCGTGGTGCTGATTGATGTTGTGATTAATGACATCTGCGGCACAGCCTAATAGCGCAAGCAGATAAGTTGCAATGAGTTATAATGAGTTACAATGCGCAGAGCGCTATCATCAGAACCCATAGAACCTATCATAACTCATAGTAACCTATCATCCCAAAAAAGGCAAAGCCTTTCAATAAAAGGGACCACAGGGACAAAAGAGACGAAAGAGACAGAAGCGAAGTCGCGGACAATCCGCACGCGCAAGGTACGCACACCGCACATCTAACGCGCGACCTCTGATCCCCGTTCTCGCTCTTGTCCCTCTCGTCCCTCTCGTCCCTCTCGTCCCTCTCGTCACACTCTCCTACTCTTTCCCTCCAATCATCGCCTCGGCATAGACCATATCCTCAGGCGTTGTGAGCTTGATATTGGAGCGTTCTCCCTTGATAAGGGTTATCTTCACGCCTAAGCCCTCTACGACTGTGGCGTCATCCGTGAAGCGTGGGTCGTACTCCTGGGCGTAGGCTCTGCGAAGTATGTCGGCTCTAAAGAGTTGCGGTGTCTGCACTATGCGTAGCTTACTTCGTGGTATAACCTCGTTACTCTCCCCATCCACCACACGGTAGGAGTCCACAGCATCAACAACGGGTATCACCGCCTCAACACTCTCAATCTTTAGCATGGCGTTGATGATAAGACGCTTTGTGACCAAGGCCCTCACGCCATCGTGTATCGCCACATACTCCACCTCTGGGGATAGTGCTGCGATGCCAGCCTTCACAGAGTCGAAGCGCTCCTTGCCTCCCTCCACGCACTTGTGTACCGCGACATCGAAGCGTGCTGCGAGGTTCTTCCATAGTGAGATATGCTCCTTAGGTAACACAACGACAATCTCAGCACCTGGCAGTGCCTCACTAAAGGTGTTTATTGTGCGTGCCACAACGGGCTCGCCCGCAAGTATCATAAACTGCTTGGGTAGTGACGACTGCATACGGCTGCCTGAGCCTCCCGCTACGATAATTACTCCTCTTCTTCCCATATCAATTTCTTTCCAAATCCAAGGGTGTTATCCGTAAGTTTCATCATCTTGGGGCGCACCATCCATAGTGATAGGGGTGCTACAGCCGCGTAGGGAAAACGCTTGATATATGTAGCCTGTGCCTTGCTGTCGCCACGCTCCGCCTTACCCTCAATTTGTAGACCCTGAATACGCCCTACAACGCGTGTTTCGAGGGCTATGCTAAGCGCCACATTGGGGTTTTGCTCCATCTCTGCACCATGGCGTGTGGTGCTGTCAGAGGTGAAGATAAAGATGTTGCGCTCCTTGTCGTAGGCGTAGAAGCAGTTGGCTACATAAGGCATACCCTCGCCATTTACGGTGGCAAGGGTAAGCAGATGATGTTTTCGTATAAACTTTATAAAGTTATCCTCCATATTATTCGCTCTTAGAAGAAGGGAATATATCCTCTTCGGTGATTATGCCACCCACGACCTCGCGACCTTCAAGCTCGGCAATCACTCTGTCGCGTAGAGCTTCGAATGTAGCCTTGTGTGCCTCAGATATAGGCTCGGCAGGTTCCTGTGTCATCTTTAGAGGGTCTATAGGTGTGCCATTCTTCTTGATGCGGTAGTCCAGGTGTGGGCCTGTAGATGCGCCTGTAGAGCCTACATAGCCAATAAGCTGACCCTGCGATACCTTGCTACCCACCTTTATGCCTTTGGCAAAGCTCTTCAGGTGTAGATAGCCTGTCTCAAGCTTTCCAGCATGCTTAATCTTTATGGTGTTACCACCACCTCCACGATCCCAACCCGCGAAGATTACCGTGCCATCAGCCACGGAGTGTACAGGTGTGCCCGCAGGTGCTGCATAATCTACGCCATGGTGTGGACGATATACCTTATGCACTGGATGGAGGCGTGACTTCGAGAATTTCGAACTTATGCGTGTGTACTTAAGTGGTGCTTTGAGGAACTGCTTGCGTAGCGACTCGCCGTTAGCCTCCCAGTAGCGTAGCTTGCCCGTCTCCTGAGCATATGGTATGGCGTAGTACTGCTTACCTCCGTGGTTAAACTCAGCACCCCAGATGCGACCTATACCCACAGACTCGCCATCGACAATCTTCTCGTCATAGACCACCTTGAAGGAGTCTCCTGCCTGAATGCCGAAGAAATCCACGGTCCACTGATATATATCCTCAAACTCAGCAGCAAGGGCGTAGGGAAGGTCCTTCTCCATGATAGTACCCCAGAGCGATGATGTTATGCTTGCTTCGCAGCGCTTACGCTGATACTCCACAGGGCGTGAGCCTAACGACACGGTTATGCTGTCGCCCACGAAGCCAAAGACAACATACTCAATGGCGTTCTTGTGGTAAACGATGTAGTCTAGTTTGTCATGCTCGCCAAGGCTATCTACAATGTGGCGTGTGAAAGTTGTATAGGCGTTGTCGGCGCGTATCTTGCGTAGCGGGAATACCTCCTTAGAGGCCTTGTCAAGACGGTCAACCATCACTGCCGATACACCACGACGACCCAAGATGCCACCTACGGTTTCACCCATTCGTACGGTATCGTTGAGAATGTCGTAACCCTCTATGTCGATGCCGTAGAGATATATAGGCTCCTTGGCAACCTCTTCGATGATGTTTTCTGCCCCCTTTTCGGTGGAGCTTCCGCCACATCCTGCAAGTGTAAGCAAGAGCAGAAGTGTGGTTAGATAAGAGATGAAATTCATAACACGCAAATATACAAAAAATACTCTTTCATCTGCATATTATTAGGTAAAAAATGGTATAAAATTGCAAAATGCGACTTTTTATTTTGTGAATACAAAAATTAGTCGTACCTTTGACAAGATTGTGACACTGTGTGTCAGCATATTGATAGACAAAATGAAAGTTATTGCAACCATACTATCGTGGATATATCGTGCGGTGATTGTTCTTCGACACAAGCTCTATGATTGGGGCGTGAAGAAGAGTCGTTCGTTCGATATCCCTGTGGTGTGCATTGGAAATATAACTGTGGGTGGCACAGGTAAGACTCCAACGGCGGAGTATCTTCTTGCGTTGCTCAAGCCACACTATAATGTGGCAATACTTTCGCGTGGCTATGGTCGTAGAACTAAGGGCTACCGCGAGGTGCAGATTACGGATAACTATAGCGATGTGGGTGATGAACCACTACTTCTCAAACTTAAGTTCAAGCAGAATGTTATTGTTGTCTGTGAGGACAGAGTCGAGGGCATTGAGCGTATTCGTAAGGAGCATCCAGAGGTGACGCTTATAGTCATGGATGATGGTTTCCAACACCGCCGTGTTAAGGCTAAGGTTAACATCGTTCTTGTGGACTCTACGCGCCCTATAGATAGTGATAAGATGCTTCCATTGGGTCGTCTGCGTGACCTGCCATCGCGCCTAAGTGCTGCGCATATCTTTATTGTTACAAAGTGCTCGGATACCATGACTCCTATAGATAAGCGTTTGTGGCATAATAAGTTGCGTTCTATAGCCTATCAGAAGGTCTATTTCACTCGCATTAAGAGCGCGATGATTGAGCCTCTGTTCCACTTCGAGGAGCGCGAGAAAGTGAACTATGGTCAGCATGCTATTTTGATGACAGGCATTGGTAATCCTCGTCCATTCATTCAGGATGTAGAGACGAGATTTAATGTCGTGGATAAGCTCATCTTTCGTGACCACTACGACTTTACGGCAGATGATATGCGTAAGCTATATGCTAAGTTGCGTAACTATCCTCGCGCTGTGGTCATTATGACTGAGAAGGATGCTGTGCGACTTCGTGGTGCGCGTCTTCCTGAGCAGCTTATGCGCGCGATGTACTATCAGCCTATATCTATGAGTTTTGTAGAGGGACCCGATCAGGATTTTGCTGGCAGACTTCTTGAGGAGATACGCCATAAGGATAGACCTATTAAGCCCGACACGGAGGATGATAAGGTTAGTAAAGAGAGTAATTTGAGTATATAAAAACTGAGAATATGATAAATAAGGTTATATTGGTTGGTAATGTGGGTATGGATCCTGAGGTTCGCACACTTGAGACAGGTGTTAAGGTTGCCCGAGTACGCTTAGCAACAACGGAGCGTATATTCAATCGTCAGACCAATGAGACAACGGAGCATACCGAGTGGCACACTGTGACTTTGTGGCGTGGCTTGGCCGAAGTGGTGGATAAGTATGTACGCAAGGGCTCACAGATATATATCGAGGGTCGCCTTCGTAACCGCGAGTGGGAGCGCGATGGTGTTAAGCACTACGCTACTGAGGTTGTTGCCGATGATATGAAACTCCTTGGTCGTCGTTCTGAGGGTGCGCAACAGGGTGGCTATCAGCAACCTGCGCAGCAACCAGCGTACCAGCAGCCAACACCGCAACCAGCGTACCAACAGCCAGCACAGCCAACTTATCAGCAACCTGCATATCAGCAAACCGTACCTCAACCCGAGGCTCCGTACATCCCAGCAGAGGATGCTGATGATTTGCCATTCTAAGGTTTAATGTCGCCATAATACTGCTTAGGTGTCCACCCTATAATGGGAATTTGGACACCTATATATTTTATTCTATGTAATGCATCAATTTGCACTATATGCGTAAATGTGTGATGCATAGTCATAAATCTAAATTATTTTTTGTATATTTGTCCGCTACGATATATTTAGTTTTGAAGTATTTTTAGTAATTCAAAGAAGAAAAACACTATAATTAACTAAACACTATGAGAAAGTTTTTTACAAACATCAAGGCTATGGCTACCTCTATGGTTGTTATGGCGCTCGTTGCTGGCTCGGTGACATCATGTAAGTATGATGATACTGCGCTATGGAACGAAATCAATGGCATCAAGCAAGAGCTTGCTGACTTGCGCTTGGAGGTCGAGAATGAACTTAATGCTGTTAAGGATTTGTTGGCGGGTCTAAAGACAATTAAGGAGGTTAAGCAGGATAACAATGGTAATAAGATTATCACCTTGTCTGATGGTACAAAGATTACTGTATATCCTAAGGGCTCAGGCGTGCCTACAAACATCGTAACTGTAGTTACTGAGGAGGGCGTGAGATACTGGGCGATGTATGATGGTCTTGGCAATGCAGTGCCTATCTTGGTTAATGGTCAGAAGGTCCCTGTAGCTGATGTAGCTCCACAGACACAGATTACAGACGGTGCTATCGAGGTTTCGTTCGATGGCGGTAAGACATGGATTAAGACTGGTTACTCGGAGTCTGTAGCCGACAGCATCATCACAGATGTTGAGGTTGTTTACTCTGATTGGCAGGTGGATGGCGATGGTAACCCTATGCCACTATACTGCAAAGTTACACTCGCAGATGGCTCTGTAGTTAAGTTGGGTATGCAGAATGGAAAGTTGGTTTTGCCTTTCGATATGATGTTCATACCTTATGGCTCGAATTTGCCATTTGTGTTTGATGTTGACGATGTTGCAGACTTCATCACAACAACTCCTCGCGGTTGGGAGTGTGATGCAGAATTTAACGCTAAGAGAGGTCAGATGACACTCGACTTCTACGCTCCTACATACGAGGCTGTTGAGTCTGGTGCAGCACTTTGTGAGGGCGTGGCTAAGGTTATGGTTGTCTTCAACAATGGCTCATCGGCTATCGCATCTATTAAGCTCTCGACAAATCCTGCGAAGGTTAACTTCACACAGGAGGGTGTATATATCGAGGCTGGCTACGGCACTAACTATCTCCTTTGCGGTATTATCGGTGCTAAGAACTTCACGCTCGATACCTTTGTAACCAACTGTAATAAGGTTCTTGCAGGTACATCTGTTTCAGGTATCCATCAGTTGACATTCATGGAGAGCAACACTACTTATATCCCATATAGCGAGCTTCGTTCAACAGCTCTTAAGGCGGGTGATGAGTATGTATTCTGGTATGTAGCACCTCGCACAGATGAGGAGGGCGCTCTTTATGTATCTGCAGGCGAGTTTGTTGTGGAGACATACAAGCATAGCAGCGTAACATTCGAGGTTACATCTGCGTCGTTCTTCGATGTTGATGTTAAGTTCGATGTCGTAGGCTCTGAGGGTTATATGATTGGTTATGAGTTGGCTGAGAACTTCGATGCTCAGGCACTTGCAACATACTATACCGACAACTACGACTATCTAAACACAGTAGGCGCAGATGTAAGCTATGCAGGCTCATTCCTTGAGCTTATGGAGAGCACTTCTCAGCCACTTTTGAATGGCACAGAGTATGTGTTCTACTACATTGCTAAGAATAACACACGCGTAATCCTTGAGGATCATGTCCTTAACTGGTCTTTCACCACTGCAGACTTCACTGAGGATGGCACACTTGAGGTTGAGGTTGTTGGCGAACCACAGATCGATTATAAGGAGATTAATCTTACCCTTAAGTCTAAAGGTAATGGCGAGCAGCTAATGCTTATCTACAACGCTATGCCTTCATATATGGCTACAGCATACCCAGATGACTCATACATCATCGATATGCTACTTAATAATGGTGTTCGTGTAATCACCGATGGTGAGGTTGCTGCACACTACAAGGGTTCAGAGCCAGGTGAGGATGTAACACTATTCGCTGTGGCTATCGATAAGGATGGTAAGATCGGTAAGCCTATGAAGGTTGAGTATAAGACTAAGGATTTCGTGTATAACGACCTTGCAGTTACCCTTTCACTTGTTGACTATAAGATTGACAACACTCTTATCAATGTAGCATGTGAAGGCTCTTCACACTTCAAGTATCTCTACTGCTCACTCACTGATAGTGCATGGAAAGAGGTATATGGTGGTACTGTAAAGAAAGCTGGTGAGTATATCATCATGAACCCTAACGCATCGAATATCTATGATACTACAGAGTATCCTCTCAATGCTGATGGTAATATCTTCCTTACAGGTCTTAATACCGATACTGAGTATGTATTTGTTTGTGTAGCTGTAGATGCTAATGGTATTATCTCAACACCTGCATCTCTCTACTTTGAGCCTATCGCAAACATCGGTACTATGGTTAAGCGCACCGACGCTAACTGGGAAGATGGTAAGCCTACAATCACCCTTGGCGACACTGGCGAGGTTGAGTTCTTCAACTTCTCATGGTACACAACACCACAGAAGGGCTTCGTGGCATACTCTATGGCTGACCACCCAGATAACCTTCAGAATGATTACTTCGGTACAAATGTAAATACTCCTGAGAAGCTTATCGCATACATCGTTGCTGGTTGTGATAACGGTCAGCGTGAGTGTGGTCATAAGTGCGAGTACTCTGAGGATGGTTACTCATATGTATGGCAGGAGATGGAGGATATAAATGGCGATGGTCGTATCGATTGGGACGAGTGGGTAGAGCACCGCATCGATGGCCTTCCAGGTGTCTATAACTCATACTTCTATGGTACTAAGGGTCAGCACCGTATCTATATCACTTGGGTAGGTGAGGATGGTAACTTCCACGAGCCATATTGCTACAACCCAACTACCGATAAGGAGGAGGAATTGAATGCGGAGAATTTCCCTGCATACTTCGAGTAATTTTTGATTATAAGGCAGCATCTGCGGCCTATCCCTAAAAGCAAGACCCCACGGGCTGTACTGGTAGTACTATCCCGTGGGGGTCTTCTTTTGCGATAGACCACATCTACAACCTTCTAATCAAAAAATAGTATACAACGATAAGGCAGATATCTACTGCCGCTAACAAAAAGTCCCGACAATGAGCAGTACCACAAGTACAGCCCATCGTCGGGATTTTTGCCGAGCGCTTTACGCTGCCGTGCAGTTAAATGATGTCCGACCTCGTTCCTGTCCCTATCGTCTCTCTTGTCTCTCTGGTCCCAAAATAACAAGAGACCCAAGAGACGAAAAAGACGAAAGCGAAGTCGCGGACAAACTGCACCGCCGTGCAAACAAATGATGCTCGCGCCTACACACTCTACCCACACTACCCACCGACTGCACCAAAACAACCTAAGAGCGTACAAAAAAATTAGGGAGATTAAAGAGGTTGATGATAACACCTTCTTAATCTCCCTAAACTATATAATTACTCTAACTTTCAACCTCTTATATCAGCTTATCAATACGGCTGAAGATGCTTGTGCGTAGCTTGCGTAGTGCCGAAATCGAGGCTCTGTTCTTAGGTGCATTGTAGGCGCAGGCGCCCTTGAACTTCTGGAAAAGACGCATATAGTTCCACGCGAGGATAAACATCACGGGGAAGAGAATGAAGTATCCCAATGCCCACCAGAAACCTTGTGTTATCCATAGCGCAATTAGTGGTATGAATAGGCAGATAGGCACCGATATAAGTGCGCTGGCTCCTACATTAAACGAACTTACAAACATCTGATCCTTGATAAGTCGCTTGAGGAATATCTTTGGGATAAGGAAGAGTAGTCCAGTAGGGATGATTGATGCTATGAAGAGTGGTAGTAGGATAAGCAGACCCAATGCGCGCAGTGCGACACCTCCTAAGCCTGTGTTGTGTACAAAAAGCCAATCTCTGACGCCCAAGCGATTATACTCCTCTTTAAGGTGCTTGACATCATTATAGACACCCTCCATCTCCTCTGGGTGGGCAGTATAAGCCTTTTGTAGTTCATCTACAAGGCGCTGGTCAGAACGTAAGCGCGAAGGTAGGAAGTTGTGCCTAAAGCCATGCTTCTTAGCGTATCGCTTGCCGTAGTGGCTCTCGCGGATGAAGTCTATCTGGTCGTAGTGTTCCAAATCCTCGACATGGAGCATCATCTCCTGTATCTTGCTGCGTACAAGCTCGTTAATCTCCATCATAGTCTCGCGTGGCGCACTCTGATACCTCTCGTAGTATGGTTTTAGCGATACAGGCTCGCCAAACTTTATAAGCATATCTGTGCGCGCATGGAAATAGTTAGAGTAGTGGTTACATGAGGGTAATACCATTACATCCTGCTCGAAGTTCATGCGCTCGGCAGCCTCAAAGGCTATGCGGAGGTAGCCAATCTTGAAGTTGCCCAACCAATGCTTGTCCTGATGGTCTGCCTCAGGGTAGAGCATCACGGTCTCTCCATCAGTAAGTGCTTGACCTGCAGCATCAATAGTCGATTTGTTGTTGTTTATGGCGGCAAAGCCCTCATGGCTCATGCGATAGGCAGGAAGTAGTCCCATAGCGCGTAGAGCCTTGTTAAATAGTGGGTTATTAAATACATTGGCGCGTGCCAAGAAGTTCATTCTGCGGTCGGTGAGTTTAAGGCATACGCACAAAGGGTCGTTTAGGCAGTTTTGATGGTTTGATACAACAACCAATGGTGTGCCATCTATAGGTACATTTTCGATGCCGATGATATGCTCACGGCGAAAATATAGACCTGAGTTGACATATTGCAAATATGTGCGAAATGCCTTCAAAAATAGCGAATGATCGCGAGGTGTTCTCTTCTTAACCATATAAGATATATTAAATAATCTCTCCAAAGATAGCAAAGATATTGTATATAGCTCTGTGTTTATGGTTAAAATTTCGCTTTTCGCTCTAATTTTAGGTATAAATACTAATCCTAAACTGAAAACTGAAAAGTGTGGTATGCTTCGCATGAACTTTATAATATGCGTCGCAGACACCTTACCTTTCAGTTTTCACCTTTCACTTTTTACAAAAAAAATCGAAGAATTTGCAATTATCTTAGAATTAAACGGTTATTCGGGTTGCTTGGGAATTGGGTAACGAGATGGCAACCGTTCCTATTTCAGAGTTCATTATTGTTTTGCACCAATGAGATAACTCTTGATATACAAAGGTACAACTTTTTTATGAACGAGCAAAAAAGCGGTGCTTTTTTCATTGTTGCAGTGTAAAATTTGATTTGGTCTATCATCAATCTGCGATATATGAGTTTCCCGATTCCGTCATTCGCCCCTTTCCTTTGCTCGTCTGCGAAGGTAGTACAATAGCCCTTGAAAGTTGAAAGGTCAGGCGGCAAAAGTCGGAGGCAAGCGGTCTTAGGAAGACAAGACCTGATAACAACTCCTTGGCTCACAGAACGACATGGCTACGATCCGACTTGATGTACTACCTTCGCAGACGAGCAAAGGAAAGGGGCGAATGACGGAATCGGGAAACTCATATATCGTAGATTGATGATAGACCCAATAAAATATTATCCTGCAATAATGAAAAATGCACAAGTCGGATCGTAGCCATGTCGTTCTGTGAGCCAAGGAGT
>JAZRRF010000004.1:0-11598 GCA_045650465.1 Alistipes sp. | reverse complement strand
GTTATCAGGTCTTGTCTTCCTAAGACCGCTTGGCCTCCGACTTTATTCCGTAGCAACAAGCAGATCTACGTACAGTTTATTGACGACCTCGCAGGCGTAACCTTGGCAACAGCTTCGTCGTTGGACAAGGAGGTAGCAGCAGAGGCAGCTGGTAAGAACAAGTCAGAGGTTGCAGCTTTGGTAGGTAAGCTTGCTGCAGCTCGTGCAATCGAGAAGGGTATCACCGCAGTATCATTTGATCGTAACGGTTACCTCTATCACGGTCGAGTAAAAATGTTGGCTGACGCTGCTCGTGAGGGTGGCCTTAAATTCTAATCGATTATGGCAAATACTAACATAAAGAGAGTGCGTACAAGCGACCTCGAGTTGAAGGATCGTTTGGTTGCAATCAACCGCGTTACTAAGGTAACCAAGGGTGGTCGTACCTTCACTTTCTCGGCTATCGTTGTTGTAGGTAACGAGAATGGTGTTGTAGGCTATGGTCTTGGTAAGGCTGCGGAGGTTACCGTAGCTATCTCTAAGGGCGTAGAGGATGCAAAGAAGAATTTGGTTAAGATTCCTGTACTCAACGGTACTATTCCACACAAGCAGGAGATGCGTTTCGGTGGTTCTGAGGTGATGATTCGCCCAGCAGCCCCTGGTACTGGTATCATCGCTGGTGGTGCGATGCGTGCGGTATTGGAGTCTGTAGGTATCAAGAATGTGCTTGCAAAGAGCAAGGGTTCATCTAACCCTCACAACCTCGTTAAGGCAACTATCGGTGCTTTGTGCGAGTTGCGTGATGCTCGCTCTGTTGCTCAGTTGCGTGGTATCTCACTAACCAAGGTGTTTAACGGTTAATATATAGGAGGTAACAACTATGGCAACATTGAAAATTACTCAGATTAAGAGCCGTATCGGTGCTTCTAAGCAGCAGTGCAAGAATCTTGATGCTCTCGGTCTTCGCAAGATCAATCAGACAGTTGAGCACAGCGACTCAGTAATCATCAAGGGTATGATTGAGCGTGTTAAGCACCTTGTACGCGTAGAGGAGGTAAAATAAGTTTAACTCAGAAAACAAATTTAAGAAATGGAACTTCATAATCTTAAGCCCGCTAAGGGTGCAAATCACCACGACAAGCGCGTGGGTCGCGGTGCCGGTTCTGGTCACGGTGGCTACTCAACTCGCGGTTTGAAGGGTGCGAAGTCTCGCTCAGGTTACTCAAGCAAGCTAGGTTTCGAGGGTGGTCAGATGCCTTTGCAGCGTCGTCTTCCTAAGTTCGGCTTCACCAACATTAAGCGTGTAGAGTACAAGGCTATCAACCTCTCAACATTGGAGGATCTTGCAGCTAAGAACAACCTCACAGAGGTTACTCTCGAGACATTGGTTCAGGCTGGCTTTGTATCAAACAACGACAAGGTTAAGATTCTTGGTAACGGTGCTGTTACTCGTGCTTTGGCTGTAAAGGCTAATGCTTTCTCTAAGAGCGCTGAGGCTGCTATCGTAGCTGCAGGTGGTTCAGTAGAGAAGATGTAATAAGCAGGTTAACTGATTCTAAGAGCTGTGTGAGATGTTGAATTAGAGGACACATATATATAATATATTGTAAAAGCAGCGTTTCGTACGGCGCAATAGATAGTTAATAAGTATAAGAATCAATAAACCAATTTAGTTATGAAAACCTATATCATTGTTGGTATCATTCTCGTAGTTCTCGTCGCACTACTTGCAACCAACAAGAAACTTGTAGAAACGCTCAAGAATATCTATAAGATTGAGGAGCTTCGTCAGCGTATCCTCTTTACGCTTGGTCTTCTTCTTATCTATCGCTTGGGCAGCTTTGTGACTCTGCCGGGTGTTGATCACTCGATTTTGGAGCAGTGGACACAGAACTTTGCGAATGATAGCAGCAGCCTTATGGGTCTGTTGAATATCTTCTCTGGTGGTGCGTTCTCACAGGCTTCAATCTTCGCCCTTGGTGTGATGCCTTACATCACAGCCTCTATCATCATTCAGTTGTTGGGTATCATGGTACCTTACTTCCGTAAGATGCAGCGTGAGGGTGAGAGCGGTCGTCGCAAGATGAATCAGTGGACTCGTTTCCTTACCATTGCTGTGTTGCTTTTGCAGGCACCAGCATACCTCGCTACACAGGTTATCTCTTCAGGTGCTGTGGTAGCAAACGGTGACTTCCTTGGCATCGCTAACGGTCAGTTCATCGTTCCTGCTGTTATCATCCTCATCGCAGGTACCATGTTCATCATGTGGCTTGGTGAGAAGATTACAGATCGTGGTATTGGTAATGGTATCTCATTGATCATCATGATTGGTATCGTAGCGCGTCTCCCACAGTCGTTCCTTCAGGAGTTTATGTTCCAGACAACTGGTGGTGGTAGCATCATCATGCTTCTCGTTGAGCTTGTATTCCTTGCTCTCGTGTTCATGTTGGCAATTGCTATCGTTCAGGCGGTTCGCAAGATTCCAGTACAGTATGCAAAGCGTATCGTAGGTAATAAGCAGTATGGTGGCGTGCGTCAGTACATTCCTTTGAAGTTGAACGCAGCTAATGTAATGCCTATTATCTTTGCTCAGGCTCTTATGTTCATCCCTGGTTTGATTTGGGGTGGTCAGTGGCTTGACATCACCAGCTTCTGGTATAACTTTACGCTTGTAGTTATGGTAATTGCATTTACTTACTTCTACACTGCAATTATCGTTAACCCTCAAATGATGGCTGACGATATGAAGCGTAATGGTGGCTTTATCCCAGGCGTTAAGCCAGGTAAGAGCACAGTTACCTATATTGATGACATCATGACAAGAATCACCCTTCCAGGTTCTATCTTCTTGGCAATTATCACTATTCTTCCAGCTGTTGCCATGTCGCTTGGAATCACACAGGGCTTTGCTTACTTCTTCGGAGGTACATCGCTCTTGATTATGGTTGGTGTTGTTCTTGACACTCTAAAGCAGATTGAGAGCTACTTGCTAATGCGTCACTATGATGGTCTTATGAAGACCGGTCGCATTCAGGGTCGCTACTAATAGTTTACCACAAGACAAGGGGCTGCGCATCGTTGCGGCTGAATAATACAAACGCTTAAAGTTGGGCAGTCCCTTTTATAGTTAAAGACGATGATTTATCTGAAGACCAAAGAGGAGATTGAGATACTCCGTGAGAATAACATACTTGTGAGCCGTGCGCTTGCTGAGGTGGGTCGCTCTATTAAGCCGGGTGTAACTACGCGTGAGCTTAACGACATTGCCGAGAAGATTATTCGCGACAACGGAGCTGTTCCAGCATTTCTTGGTTATCAAGGCTATCCTGCGTCGGCTTGCATTTCAGTAAACGAGCAGGTTGTTCATGGTATTCCTTCGGATTATGTTATTAAGGATGGCGACATCGTATCGGTAGATTTGGGCACCATTATGAAGGGGTTTGTTGGTGATTCGGCATATACATTTGCTGTAGGCACTGTCAGCGACGAGGTTCGACAGTTGTTGGAGGTCACCAAAGAGGCTCTTCGCAGGGGTGCAGCACAGGCTAAGGCGGGTAATCGTGTAGGCGATATATCGGCTGCTGTGCAGGATTACGCTGAGAGTTTTGGCTACGGCGTAGTGCGTGAGTTGGAGGGTCATGGCTTAGGCAGAAAGATGCATGAGGAGCCAGGCGTTCCTAACTATGGCGCAAGAGGCAGAGGACCACTATTGAAAGAGGGCATGGTTATCTGCATCGAACCGATGATTACGATGGGTGATAGGAGAGTTATCTTTGAGCGTGATGGTTGGACTGTCCGCACCAAGGATAGAAAGCCGGCAGCGCACTTCGAGTATGCGGTGGCTGTGGGTAAAGATGGACCCGACATCCTGACTGACTTTAGCATCATCGAGGAGGCTATTCAAAAGTAAATCTTATGGCAAAACAGACTGCTATTGAACGAGACGGAACCATCATTGAGGCGTTGTCAAACGCAATGTTCAGGGTGGAATTGGATAACGGACATGTTATCACGGCTCATATCTCAGGTAAGATGCGTATGCACTACATCAAGATCTTGCCTGGTGATAAGGTAAAAGTAGAAATGACACCTTATGATTTGAGTAAGGGTCGAATATCTTTTAGGTACAAATAATTAAGAATGCTTCGGTTATGAAAGTAAGAGCATCAATTAAGAAGAGAAGCGAGGATTGCAAGATTGTTCGTCGCAAGGGTAAGCTCTATGTGATTTGCAAGAAGAATCCTAAGTTCAAAATGCGCCAGGGATAATTTTTAGTTTAACAAACCGAAATTAACGAAAAGAAACATTTATGGCACGTATAGTAGGTGTTGATTTACCAAAAAATAAGCGTGGTGAGATCGGCATGACCTATATCTATGGTATTGGTCGTTCTACAGCGCAGAAAACCCTCGATAGCGTAGGCATCAGCCGCGATATCAAGGTTCAGGATTGGACCGACGAGCAGGTCGGCGCCATTCGTGGCGCAATTGCCGAGATGGGCATTAAGGTTGAGGGCGAGTGCCGCTCAGTCGTACAGCTCAACATTAAGCGATTGATGGATATTGGTTGCTACCGTGGTATCCGTCACCGTTTGGGTCTTCCAGTTCGTGGTCAGAGCACAAAGAACAATGCTCGTACTCGTAAGGGTAAGAAGAAGACTGTAGCAAACAAGAAAAAGGCAACTAAGTAATATTAGAGAGTTATGGCAAAGAAAACTGGTACAGTTAAGAAGAAGGTTGTTAAGGTTTCGGCTCAGGGTATGGCTTTCGTACACTCGACCTTCAACAATGTGATCGTAACCATTACTAACGAGGTGGGTGAGGTCATCAGCTGGTCATCAGCAGGTAAGATGGGCTTCCGTGGTTCTAAGAAGAACACACCATACGCAGCACAGACAGCAGCAGCTGACTGCGCTAAGGTTGCTTACGATATGGGTTTGCGTAAGGTTAAGGTTTATGTTAAGGGTCCTGGTCAGGGTCGTGAGTCTGCAGTTCGTACAATCCACGGTGCAGGTATCGAGGTAATGGAGATCATCGATGTTACTCCAATGCCACACAACGGCTGCCGCGCACCTAACCGTCGTCGTGTATAATTCTTCGAAGAGGAATATTACAGACTGATAGTAAGACTAAGCACACTTGTAAAACTAAACTTTACATTAAAAATTAAAAACAATTATGGCAAGATATATAGGACCTAAGTCGAGAATTGCCCGTCGTTTTGGCGAGGCTATTTACGGTGCTGATAAAGTTCTTGAGAAGCGTAACTTCCCTCCTGGACAGCACGGTCTTGCTCGCAAGCGTAAGAAGAACTCTGAGTATGGCGAGCAGCTTTCTGAGAAGCAGAAGGCAAAGTACACTTACGGTATTTTGGAGAAGCAGTTCGCACGCACTTATGAGGCTGCTGCTCGTATGGGCGGTATCACAGGTGAGAACTTGTTGAAGCTTTTGGAGTGTCGTTTGGATAATGTTGTTTACCGTTTGGGTATTGCTCCTACACGCGCAGCAGCACGCCAGCTTGTATCACACCGCCACATCTGTGTTAACGGTAATGTAGTTAACATTCCTTCATACTCTTTGAAGGTAGGTGATGTAGTATCTGTTCGTGAGAAGTCAAAGACTTTGGAGGTTATCACTGACGCGTTGGCTGGTTCATCTCGTAGCCGCTACGCTTGGTTAGAGTGGGATGGTGCCACAATGAGTGGTAAGTTCCTTCAGACTCCAGAGCGCGAGGAGATTCCAGAGAACATCAAGGAGCAGCTTATCGTCGAGTTGTACTCTAAGTAGTAATTTACAAACAAATTCAATATTATGGCAATATTAGCATTCCAAAAACCTGAAAAGGTCATCATGCTGGAGTCAACTTCATCGTTCGGCAGATTTGAATTCCGTCCATTGGAGCCAGGCTATGGTATGACTGTCGGAAACGCTTTGCGCCGTGTGTTGCTCTCGTCGTTGGAGGGCTATGCTATCACGACCGTGAAGGTTGCCGGTGTGAACAATGAGTTCGCCGCTATCCCCGGTGTGATGGAGGGTATGATCGAGATTATCCTTAATCTCAAGCAGGTACGTTTCATCCGCACAGTAGATAATGAGGAGACTGAGAAGGTCTCAATCAATGTCGCAGGTGTTACAGAGCTTACAGCAGGTTATATCTCGAACTACCTATCATTCTTCAAGGTTTTGAACCCTGAGTTGGTGATTTGCCACCTAGCTCCAGGTACAAAGATGCAGATGACTATTACTATTGGTAAGGGTCGTGGCTATGTACCATCAGAGGAGAATGCTGGCTATGTGAAGGATGTTGACACCCTTCCTATTGACTCAATCTTCACTCCAATTAAGAATGTTAAGTACTCTATCGAGGACTACCGTGTCGAGCAGAAGACCGACTACGAGAAGTTGAATTTGGAGATTACTACCGACGGCTCGATCCATCCGAAGGATGCGTTGAAGGAGGCAGCCAAGATTCTTATTCAGCACTTCATGTTATTCTCTGACGATAAGATTACTCTTGATGAGGAGGAGAAGCAGGGTGTTGAGGAGTTCGATGAGAGCGTATTGCACATGCGTCAATTGCTTAAGACACGACTTGCAGATCAGGATTTGAGTGTTCGTGCGCTCAACTGCTTGAAGGCAGCCGATGTTGAGACTGTTGGTGATCTTGTTAAGCTTCACCGCAATGAGCTTTTGAAGTTCCGCAACTTCGGTAAGAAGTCGCTTACAGAGCTCGATGAGTTGTTGGCAACTCTCAACCTTAAGTTCGGTATGGATGTATCTATCTACAAACTTGATAAAGATTAATTATGAGACACAATAAGAATTTTAATCATCTTGGCAGACAGGCGGGTCACCGTAAGGCAATGCTTTCAAACATGGCTGTATCGCTTATTCTGCACAAGCGTATTCAGACTACTGTTGCTAAGGCTAAGGCAGTTCAGAAGTTCATCGAGCCATTGGTAACAAAGTCTAAGGAGGACACTACTCACTCTCGTCGTGTAGTATTCTCATACCTCAAGCAGAAGGAGGCTGTTACTGAGTTGTTCCGCACAATTGCTCCTAAGATCATGGAGCGTCCAGGTGGTTACACTCGTATCCTTAAGACTGGTTTCCGTCTTGGTGATGGTGCTGACATGTGTATTATCGAGTTCGTTGATTTCAACGAGACTTACACATTCGGTCGCGAGGCTGCTGCTCCAGTTGCAGAGGCTAAGCCAAAGACTCGTCGTTCACGCGCTAAGAAGGCAACAGATGCAGCTGAGGATGCAACTGTTGTAGCAGAGAAGAAGCCAGCACGCGCTCCTAAGGCTGCTGCTAAGGCATCTGCTGCTAAGGGTGCTAAGAAGACAAATGTAGGTAAGAAGATGTAATTTTTCGATAGGGTATATCCCTATCCTAATAAAGTATCGTGGGTTGTGCGACAGTACACCCACGATATTTTTTTGTTGTGTGCCACTATTGTGCATTTGCTCGTATCGAGCTATATTCACTCTATTTTGACAATTATCAACTCGTTATATCGCCAACTCACAGCTTTTTATTATATTTGCGGTGAAAACCTAAAATTTAATTAACTAAACATAAATCTTGATATGAGACGCTTTATTTTTATGCTGTTTGCTGCGGTGTCGCTCTTTGCTATGTCGTGTGAGCCTAAGGATGCTCCAGAGCAGGAGGTAGAGTTTCAGATCACATCTGACACTACCGTAACTATGGCTGCCGAGGGTGGTACCTTCGTTATTGCCTATACCATTAGTGGCGATGACTACAATAATGTCACTGCCGAGGCGGATGATACAGATATAATCAATAATATCAACACTAATCAGAAGGGCTATATTCTAGTCTCAGTCTCTGCGAATGAGAGTTACTTAGAGCGTTCTGCTGCTGTCCGTATCACTTATGGTGAGCACTCTGCCATTATCCGTGTAAATCAAGCTGCTCGAGTTGTAAACTATGAGGTGGTCAATATTGCAGCTAATCAACTTGTCGGTAAATATTATGGTGATAATATTAAGGAGGGTGTTGGACATTACTGGATTATTCTCACTAAGGATGGTTTTGTTGATGGTGCTGCTGTAGCGGGTGGAGAGTACTTCCGCTTAGATCTTCTTGCCCCTATGCCTAAGGATGAGAGTGATGTCCGTATTCCTGACGGAGAGTATAGATTTGACCTTTCACAGAACTACGAAGAGTTTACCATTGTAGATATTGGCAATACAGATTACTCGTGGGTTGATGACCAAATGGAGGGCTGGGCGCTACCTTTGGCAGATGCGTCGCTCTCTGTTGCGGGCAACCGCTTTGAGCTTGTTGCCGTTGTTGAGAGTACGGAGTACCATGTAGTCTTCGAGGGCGACTACTCGCTCACTACAAGTGTTATAACCGACCATGTATCAAGTCTTACACAGGATGCAGTTATCGATGTATCTAATTGCAGTGCTTCTGTGGCAAGCTATGGTGATTATTGGGATTGTGGTTGTAATAACTGGGGCATTGAGTTCGTATGCAGAAATGGCATGAAGAACGGTACTTATCTTGTTATCGATTTCCTCTCAAACTCTACAACTGACTTTACTGGCAGATATGTCGATTCGGGCTTTTCAGCTGAGGATGAGACTATGCCAGACTTCCGTCCAGGCGTTTTTGTCCCAGGTTTCCGTGTAGCCGATGATGCTGACCTACTCCTTGGCTCGTTATATATGGTTTACAAGGATGGTCTTTGCGTGTCGCAAGCACCTCTTTATGAGGGCACTGTGACCATCGAGGCGAACGGTAATGGTACTTATACTATCGTTATTGATGCTCTTGATGATGCTCCTGAGCAGAATCGTATCACGCTTAATTGGACAGGTAGATTTGAGTAGCATACAGCACATCATAGTTCAGTGAGTCTTCATTAAGCTGCTTTTGTGCAATATTTCATGTAATGGGGTTGTTCAATCTTACAAATTGGGCGACCCTAATTTTTGTAAAAAAATAGTGCCTAAAATTTTGCGCTCCCGTATAAATAATGTACTTTTGTAGGGTGGGAATAGTTACTTTTTGCAACTATTTTCGTGTATGAGGCTAATGGGTTCTTGTAATTAACTGACAACTAAATATTTATAACCTTAATAATTTACTAAAACTATGAAGAAAATCAATTTCTTGATGGCGCTTATGATGGCGTTTACGCTATCGTTTGTAGCTTGTGAGCAGCCTGAGGAGCCTAAGAAGCCAGAGCCGGGTCCAGGTCCAGAACAGCCAACAACGACTACTTTTGAGATTGCTGTTGGTGAGGTTACCTACGAATCTATCGCCTACACCGTGACTCCATCGAATCTCGAGGCAGAGTACCTTTGTGTGTTGTTCGATGCAGAGACTATTGAGGACTACACTCGCGATGAGTTTATTGCTAAGGAGCTTATGATGCAGCTTGAGAATGAGGCTCGTGCTTCAGGTAAGACCTTGTTGGAGTACCTTCCTGATGTTGTTGATAAGGGTGCTATCACCGATGGTCTTTTCACAGATCTTTACCCTAATACTAAGTACTATATCGTAGTATTTGGTGTTGACCCATCAAATGAGTATGAGGTTAACACATCAGTCTTCAAGAAGGATGTTACAACTGCTGAGTTTGAGAACCTTACAGTAACTTTCGAGGTTGAGACAATAGTTGATGGCAACACTGCTGAGTACCATGTTACTCCATCAAACAATGATGATATTTGGTATTTCTACACACTTCCAAAGGCTACTTACGATGCATATACCGACCCAGAGGGTAACTACCGTATGGGTGAGCAGCAGTTCTTGCTCTACTGCCTACAGATGGAGATTGATGCATATCGTAATGCGGGTTATGATGATAACACAATCCTTAACTCTATCTTCCACAAGGGTGCTTTGACACTTCAGGCTAAGGGTCTTAACGCAAATACTGAGTATATCAACCAGATTGCAGGTTTCATTGTTACTCCTGAGGGTGAGATTACTATCGCTACAGGCGTATCTACATCTACATATACTACTGGTGAGGCTAAGTCGGAGAATCTCTCTTTCGAGATTTCTGTAACCGATATCGAGGCTATGCGTGCAGCTATTAAGGTAACTCCATCAGATACAAAGAAGTCTTTCTGTTGGATGGTAGGCGCATGGGATGGTATTCAGACAGCTGAGGAAATTATGAATTCAATCGTAGCTCAGTATGGTGGTTGGATGAATAACGGTGCTATGCTCTATACGGGTGTTCAGGACTTTACTGGTGGCCCAGGTTCGCTCTACAAGTATAAGCTCGATGCAGCTGATACCGAATACTTCGTTATCGCCTTCGGTTATGCTGGTGGTATCACCACTGAGCCTAAGATGGTTACATTCCGCACATTGCCAGCTCCAGCAGCTGAGGATACAACATTTACGATGACAACATCTAGTCCTACACCTTATGGCTTCAAGATTAGTGTTGTTCCATCACACTCTACAACATACTATGTATTCGATGTAGCTACAAATGAGCAGTATGCAGCTATGAACCTTGAGGAGCTTGCAGGTATTTTCAACCAGCAGTTCGATGAGTTGCTTGCTATGCAGCAGCAGATGGACCCAGGTACTACCATTGCGCAGGTTCTTGGTATGTACTACTATCGTGATGTTTACACAGCTGAGGCTTCAGGTATGTCACCTGAGACAACATGCTCAGGCTATGTATTTGCGCTCTCTCCTGAGACAGGTCATGTAGTTAAGATTCACAAATTTGAGGATATTGGTACCACAAGCAAGCTTGGTGAGATTAACCCAACTGTTGAGCTTGTAGGTTGCTGGTCAGGTGATGATGAGAATGGTGCAATCTTTGGTCAGCCAGATGCAACTAAGGGTCGTTCAATCACCGTTGTTAAGTATGACAACTTCGAGGGTGCTCGTACACTCTTCAGCACAATGTTGGGTGGTGATGCTACAAATACATCTGCTGAGGGTATGTCTGATGCAGCGCTTTGGGGTACACTTAGTAGCTACTGGAAAAAGGCAGACATGAATACACCATATACATTCTATGTTACAAACTGGGAGGATCCACAGACTGCCTTTGTATATGCTGTTGACAACAACGGTTGCCCAGGTTTGATTGGTCGTTGCTATACCAATGCTACTGTTGATAACAAGCGTCCAATCGATGAGTTGAAGGCTCTCTATAATGAGATTAGCGGTAAGTCTAAGAGCTCATTCTCACTTCCAAAGTCACTTGTTGTTGAGGAGCAGAGCAGCCATATCATCAACGCTAAGCCTGTAAATGCTCAGGTTGTTGAGGCTGCGGAGGTTGACTCTCCAGTGTTTGAGGCACCTAAGGCTCAGGAGTTTATGTTCCCTGTAGTTCACTTCTAATAGGAACTTATACTTCGATACGATTGTTGTGGTGTCGTGCTATTGTGGCGCGACACCACCTTTTTTTTGTTGACTTAAGAGTATTTGCACCCATATCTTGGCTGTAAGTTCGCATATATTTGCCGATTTATTTAAAAAATCGAGATTTAGGTTGTTATAATTAAAAAAAATAGTGTATCTTTGTATGAGGTATTGGGGATATTGTCTCCATACGCAATAGAAAAGACACTTAAAATTATTATTCATTAACTTAAAATTA
>JAZRRF010000003.1:0-18824 GCA_045650465.1 Alistipes sp. | reverse complement strand
AGGAGTCCTGACTTTAGTACGAGAGGACCGAGTTGGACGAACCTCCGGTGTATCGGTTATGCTGCCAAGTGTACCGCCGAGTAGCCGCGTTCGGTTTGGATAAGCGCTGAAAGCATCTAAGCGCGAAGCCATCTCCAAGATTAGTTTTCCCTTGAGGGGCGTAGGAGACTACTACGTTGATAGGCTACAGATGTAAAGACAGTAATGTCAAAGTCGAGTAGTACTAATTACCCGAAAGGCTTTCTTTTAACGCTATCTCATCTTCGGTATATGTCAAAGATTTAGCAGAGTTGGTACTGCTTACGAAAACCAATTAAAACAAAGTTCTTTTAGGTGCTTATAGCAGTGAGGTTCCACCTCTTCCCATTCCGAACAGAGAAGTTAAGCTCACTAACGCCGATGGTACTGCCTATTTAGGTGGGAGAGTAGGTAGGCGCCTCTTCAAGCCAAGTCATTGTGACTTGGCTTTTTTTGTTTATAAGCCAAGTCACAATGTTTTGACTTGAAGAGTCGCCTTTGGCGATTATATTTACATTCCCTCCAAACCTCCCTTTGTCAAAGGGCGGCTTTTTGTTGCAAACTACAAGTTTGCCCACCTGCGGTGGATGATTTTAATGAGGATATACATGAGAGACCATAGAGACCATAGAGACAAAAGCGACGGGAGTGATTAGAGTAATGAGAGTTAAGCTAGAGATGTCAGGCATCACAGTCAACTTAAAAGATAATGGAGCTTTGTGTCTTGTCCGAGACTTCGTTTATGTCTCTTCGTCTCTTTGGTCTCTCTTTGTCGTTAATTACAAAAGTCGCTGTTACGAAAAATCGTACCCGCATGGTGGTGGAGTATTTGTTATTTTTATGTTGTGCATAACAAAAAGATATATATGTGTGGCATTATATCGTTGAAATATCCAATCTTTGTACTATGCTTAATACTATGTTTTAATTATCTTTATATGAATACAAATATCATCTATCGCTTCATCCTTGTTGCCTTGGTTGCAGTTATGGGGTTGCTATCGGGTTGCAATAATTCAGAGCCTCTTTACAAGGCGAGTGTTGAATATCAGATTATTGATGGCGTTATACACCTTGATGAGCCTGAGCGTAGTGCCCAACAGCAGAGTATGTTGGAGTTCCGTGCCGAGCCTATTGACACTCTTCGTGTTGGTTTTGTGGGGTTAGGTATGCGTGGTCCTGATGCTGTAGATCGTTTCTCGCGGATTGAGGGTGTTGCTATCAATGCGCTTTGTGATAAGTATGTGGAGCGTGCTGAGCGTTGTCAGGTATATCTGCGTAATGCTGGAATGTCGGATGCGAAGATATATAGTGGCGATGATGGTTATAAGGCGTTGTGCGAAAGCGAAGATATCGATCTTGTCTATATCGCTACGCCATGGCAGCTCCATGTAGAGGTTGCTGTATATGCCATGGAGCATGGTAAGCATGTGGCTATTGAGGTGCCAAGTGCTAATACTGTTGCTGAGTGCTGGGCGTTGGTAGATGCTGCGGAGCGCAACAGGGTACACTGCACAATATTGGAGAATTGTTGCTATGATCACTTTGAGCTAACTACGCTCAATATGGCACATTCAGGATTGTTCGGAGAGATTATCCATACAGAGGGAGCATATATCCACAATCTTGAGCCTTACTGGCGACACTATGCTGACAATTGGCGTTTGGAGTATAACCAGGCGAATAATGGCGATATATATGCTACGCATGGTATTGGCCCCAACTGTCAGGTGTTGAACATACACCGTGGCGATAAACTCGACTACTTGGTATCGATGTCAACGCGTTCGGTGAATGGTGCAAAGCTCACCAAGGAGATTATGGGCGAGGATGAGTGCAAGCAGGGTGATCAGATCAATACCCTTATTCGCACGCACAATGGTTGCACCATAGATATGCAGCATAATGTCATGACACCGCGTCCCTATAGCCGTATGTATCAGCTTGTAGGTACTGAGGGCTTTGCAAATAAGTACCCTGTGGCAGGTTATACATTTAAGCTCGATCAACTCAGGAGTGTGGCTACAGATGAGAATGGTATGCCTGATATTGAGGCTCTTGACCACCATAATTTTGCCCCACGAAGTCTTTCTGAGGAGATGATGTTGCTATATAAACATCCTGTGCAGAAGCAGCTAATTCATGGTGTTCCACTTCAGGATTACTCTATGGGTGTTGGAGGCCATGGGGGTATGGACTTTATAATGGACTATCGTTTGGTATATTGTTTGCGTAATGGACTACCACTTGATATGGATGTGTATGATGCTGCGGAGTGGAGTAGCATGGGTGAGCTTACACGCATCTCGATAGAGAATGGTAGTAAGCCTGTCAAAGTGCCTGATTTCACGCGTGGTGACTGGGATAAGGTTGATGGTCTAACATTCTATTTTGCAGAGTAGCATGGAGCGGTTATTGGCTATAGTGGAGCGCTTTCGCTTGGTAGCAAAGGTTGTTGATATAAGACCTTTGGGTGAGGGATTCATTAACGACACCTATATTGTTACCACTGAGGGTGCGGCAACAAATTATATCCTACAGCGTAAGAACCACACGATTTTCCAGGATGTTCCCATGATGATGGATAACATCTATCGTGTAACGCAGCACCTTAAGGCTAAGGTTGCTGCTGAGGGGCGAGATGTTCGTCGTGAGGTGCTCACGGTTGTGCCTACGCATGAGGGTGCGCTCTACTATCACGATGGTGAGAACTACTGGGCGATGTGTGAGTTTATTGAGGACTCTGTAACGCACGAAGTCGCCAACACTTCACATCTGGCATATATGGGTGGTAAGGGTATTGGTAGGTTTCAGGCGATGTTGGCTGATTTCACCGAGCCACTGCATGAGGTTATTAAGGGCTTCCACAATATCCGCTGGCGTTTCGAACAATGGGATAAGGTGCTAAGTGAGGATAGGGCAGAGCGCAAGGCAATGCTTGAGAAGGAGATTTCATGGATTGAGTCTCGCCGAGAGAAGATGCTATCGTTTTGGATGATGGTGGAGAGCGGTGAGCTACCTATGCGTGTGACGCATAACGACACGAAACTTAGCAATATACTATTCGACAAAAGTGACGAGGTGCTATGTGTTATAGATCTCGATACTGTTATGAGCAGCACTGCGCTTAATGACTTTGGTGATGCTATACGCTCATATACAAATAGAGGTGCTGAGGATGATCAGAACCTTGATAATGTGTCGATGGATTTAGAGATATTTAGGGCCTATGCTGAGGGATATCTCTCGGAGCGCAAGCAGACGATGACAGCTTCAGAGATTGAGTGGCTTGCCTTTTCGGCGCTATATATAACCTATGAACAGGTACTTCGTTTCCTAATGGACTACATTGATGGAGATAGGTATTATAAGATTCGTTATGCAGAGCATAATTTAGTGCGTACAAGAGCACAGTATAGGCTTTTGGAGAGCATGGAGGCTCAGTACTCGGAGATGCAGCGTATTGTGAGGTCTCTTATCGCGAAATAGGTCTTAGGAGTCGTAATTCTAATAGTTGTGTTGACAGTATTGTTTTTATTCATTCTCTTAACCCATATTGGCTGGCTAAATATAGACTTAGTCAGCCAATCTCTTTTAATAAATACAAGCATCATCTCCCAATCTATATTTCGCTTTTTAAACAGAGCTGTTACTCTTTTTTTACATTTTGAGTACACTGAGTGTTATTTTCGATTAACTTTGTAGTATGATTTGTGCTATATTCTGTGGCATGTGACAATTTTGAATAACTTAAATATATTGGGACTATGGCTGAGGAACAAAAGGACAGACTCTTTACGCGTGACTATATTTTTGTCTGTGTTGCGGCATTTTTGATGTCTTTCTCATTCTTTATCCTTGTGCCTACGCTGCCGTTGTACCTTGCAGATACATTTGGCATATCCCCTGCCATGGTAGGATTTGTGCTATCATGCTATGTTATTGCGGTGTTGTGTATCAGACCTATGACGGGATTTCTTGCTGATGCTCTGCCGCGTAAGAGAGTCTATATCGTCTCATACGCTATCTTCGCACTATCGTTTACAGGCTACTTTTTTATCACAAAGACGCTTGCACTCTTCATCCTCTTGCGTATATTCCACGGTTTTAGCTTTGGAATGTTAACAACGGCTGGTAATACCCTTGTCATAGATGTTATGCCGTCATCGCGAAGAGGTGAGGGTCTTGGTTATTATGGCGTGACTAATAACCTTGCTATGGCATTTGGACCTATGGTAGGACTCTTTGTAGTATCTTTGGGCGACTATAATCTTCTTTTTGCCACCTCGTTGATTACAGGCGTTATAGGTTTGGTGCTTGGAGCGTTGGTACGTGCACCAAAACGAGTTATCGAGAAGGTCGAATTTAAACTATCGGCTGATCGTTTCTTTCTTAAAGAGGGCATTCGTGCCAGCATAGCATTTATGCTTCTTGCTATCCCTTATGGCATGACAACCAGCTATATGGCTCTATATGCTAAGGCGTCGGGTATTACCCATAATGCAGGTCTATTCTTTACGGTGATGGCAGCGGGACTGATTGCGTCGCGTCTTAACTCTGGTAAGCAGGTGGACAGAGGTTTTGTGACCCAGACAATCAGTCGTGGTATATGCATAGCCTTCTTGGGCGCATTGGGAGAGGCGTTGCTATCTACAGCTGCGGAGTTCGGCGTGGTGACTGCCTATATAACATACTTCCTCACAGCTTTCCTCTTTGGTTATGGCTATGGTACGATGTTCCCGGCCTATAACACACTCTTTATAAACCTAGCGCCTAACTCGCGACGTGCTACGGCAAATGCCACATACCTTACAGGTTGGGATGTCGGCATTGGTGCAGGTATGCTCATTGGCGGAGCTATATCGGAGTATGGCTACACATATTGTTATATCCTTGGTGCTGGTCTTGTCGTTGTGGCGTTGTTAATCTTTACTCGCGTTGTAACGCCCCATTTTCATAAGTATAAACTACGCTAAAAGGTTCATATATATCTATTTGCGACCATTATCGTATTGATAACAATCCATTGCCTACGGGGGTATTGCTCGCGTGGATTATACTCCATATCTTTGTTTTTGTAAACTTTAAAACAGCTGATTATGGAGAGGAAAGAGGATAATTGCCCATTTTGTGGCGCAGTGATGGAGTATGTGTATCGAAGTAGTGATGCTACGGAGTTATTGGAGAGCGTGGGTTACGACATTGTCTGCATTATAAATGGGTCGTGCCGTTTTGTTGAACAGGGTGTGGAGCATGAACTTTTCGAGAATAGCGCCTACATCTTCGGTAGTGGCAGTCGTCAGGTGACCAACCGTGTGGATGAGGCGGGGCAGTTTAGGGAGATTATAATTCATATAGATAAAGACGAACTATTTGGGCGTATGCGTCACTCCTCGCGTGCTCAAGAGCGTTTCGAAGCAGCTATCTTGCGGGGTATATCCTCGAATCTATCTATCGAAGAGTTGGCAGGGATGTGTTGCCTTTCGGCTTCTACATTTAAGCGTCGCTTCAGAGAGCGTTACTCCTCATCGCCGCATAAGTGGTTTCTTGGTTGTCGTCTCGATATTGCGGCTATGATATTGCGCCATGCTGACATTCCCACAAGGCATATAGCATCGTTGTGTGGCTTTATAAATGTATCTCACTTCATAGCCACCTTCAAGCGGCGCTTTGGTACTACACCATCGCATGTTTCAAGGCGTGAGGAGCAGTAGTTATCTAACATGGTGGTATGCTTCTCTATATCTCCTCGCCCAGATAGTTGAACTTGGTGCATAGCATGCCATTGTATGCGGTGGTTATACCTGTGTAGGAGTCATACTCGATATTGGTGTATATTGGTTGGATGATGTACTTCCCTTGTCGGTCTATGATGCCCATATTACCATCCTTAAGGCGTACCACGGCGCGCTCCTCCTCGAAGTCGCTCGCCCAACTATATATATCCTCTATAATTGTCTTGTCGTTTCGATCCTTGAATCCTATGCCGTTGGGAGTCTCAAACCTACGGCGCGATTCCTTGATAGGGTAGAGTGTAACATTCCGACTGCTCTTAACAACGCTGTAGAGGTGTAGTTGCTCGTTAAGCGTTGTACTCTCATGCAATGCTGTTTGGTTGATGCACTGTTCCAACTCTTGAAGTATTGCTATGTCGTTGCCGTAGCCATGAGTGATATAGAGATTGCGTATGGTGTGCCATCTGTGATTGCCATCTACGATGATATTATAGATGTTCAGATAGTTGTGGCTTAGGTTATACATCTTAAGGTGAGTCTTAAGGGAGTTAAGACCCTTTAACAGGTGCAGACGCGATAGGGTATATATAGCCTCGCTTAGCGGTATGCCTGAGGGTATTGTCTCTTTAATCATACAACATCTGCCTGAGACTAAGCCACTGTATAGTATCTCTTTAGGGAGGATGCACATATCCGCAAAGTATTCTACATAGGGCTCTATACAACATATAGCATTGTGTGCTATCTCTGCCGCCTGAAGTGTTATAGGTGCGTAGAGCATCACAGGACTTCGATCTATTGTTGCGCGAGCCTCGGCAAAATGCTTATTGCAACAGAGTGTATCTGGTTCAAATATAGCGTTATGTTGTGTGCGTAACAGTGTTTGAGGAGCATTAAGAGAGTCTCTAAACTGCGAAAATGTGCATATATCCATGGCTATCTATATTTAATACCTTGACATCCTTCAGTGCCAATATCGGCCATTGCCAATATCTCACATATCGATGCGTTGCGTGCAAAGCATTTACGGGTCTTATTGCTTTTGTATCCTGTAAGCTTGCAGAGTGCACCATCAAGTTCTGAGGGTAGTATGGACGACATCTCATGGAGAAGTTGCTCTTCATCTGTCGAGGGCGTAAACTCATCCAAGGATGGAAACATAAGAGGCTCCTCTCTTATCTCTCTATCTGTTGCAAGGAGAATGTTGACAAATGTTGTTGTGCCATCAGTAGTACGAAGTACTTGTATATCCTTAGCTATCTCGACCACCTCATTATAGTCTCCATCGCTGCAACAACCATCCGAAATATTTATGACTAAGGGAGGAAAACTATGCCTATTGTGAGGGTTGTTACACCAATCACTAAGCATGCTCTTTATTAGTATCAGAGCCTCGTATAAGGGTGTCGTGCCACACGCTTTGGGCTTGACCCATTCATGGAGGGTTAAGGGCGTGGTGATAGCCTCACCCTTGCTATTATGTTGTGTTATTTGGTAGCACGATGGTTGTGGCATTACCTCGAAGAGCGATTTAATATCCACGAGATTGTCGCTATGGTCGCCTATGATAACCTCTACACCATCACCTGAGTAACCTACAACGGCGATGTCATAGTAGTTGCGAATTTCATTACCGCGTGTTGCGCGTACAACAATCTCATCTATCGTGTAGTTGGTGATGAGGGCTGCTGCCTCCATCTTGCGCATGCGTGTATGGCGAAGATAGGTCCAACTCTGCATTGAAACAGAGCAGTCGATGGCTATTATTACTGCCGAGCGGTTGAGATGTGTTATGCTCTGTTGATACATCCCAACTCTAAACTAAACGATACGATCGAGAGTCGTCTGTAAGACTCATAGTTGTATAGTCCACCCCCTCGATGATGATAAGGCCTGGTTGCTTGCCCACCTCGATGCTCCCTTTCGTAGTCTCCAATCCCAATGCTTTCGCACCATTTATTGTAGCATAGGTAAGGAGTTTTTCGAGTGATACATCCTTTAACATACGCATATTATCGACCATAGATAGTGTGCGTGCCGAGGCTAAAGAGTCGGTGCCTATGGCAATTCTGCACCCCATATCTTCAAGCATCTTCACGGGTGGGCATAGATTTGAGATATAACGGTTGGATTCAGGACATAATACCCATGTAGCACCCCCCTTGATTGCGCTCTCTATGGATGCTATATCCGAGGCTGTTGCACAGGTATTGTGTATAAGGAGTAGATTACTATCTGTTGGCACGCACTCAGCTACGCGCTTTGCGGGTGTGCCGTGCGATAGGAAGTCACACTCCCAACCCATTTTGTTGTACCACTCATTAAGAGAGCCTTGGTGCTGATATAGCAGTGCTTCGTTCTCAGACTCAAGAAAGTGAAGCGATAGAAGCTCCTTGTTTTGCTTGCATATAGTGTTGAACTCATGCTCCTGTACCGAGTATGTGGAGTGTGGTGTGACAAATGTATTGTTGTGGCGCGATGCTAACTCCGTAAGAGGCTCTGTAGCGTGGTTATTAAGTCCGAAGAACTCAAAGAGGGTCTTATACTCAATCTTTGATTGCTTCTTAATCTGCATCACCATATCGTCGTTGGCTATATCTGCGACAGCCTCAATGCCTTCATTCCACATTTTAGCATCTGCTACAGATGCTGCATGAAGTCGTTGTTCTGTGGTGTAGCCTCCGCGCACGCGACCAATCTCGCGAGCAAATGTTGCATAACCTCCTCCTTCGGCGATAGCACCACGAAGATAGGATAACTCAAGGTGGCAGTGAGCATTTACCATTCCAGGGATGAGGATACCTGGGTAGAACTCTACGCTCGCCTCTCGGTCAATATCGTTGCAGTGGTAGATATGGGTTATAGTACCTGTTGAGTCAACCTCTACGATGATGTTTCGCTCCAAGTGCCCATCAATTAGTGCGTAGTGCGATGCTATCTTTCTCTTCATGCTGTTCATCTGCAAGTGTTGAGTCCTGAGGCTCGACAATATCTATCGTGTCGCGCGTAAATGCGGACATGAGTTCGTGGTTTATTATTGAGAGGTTTAGTTGTGTGTGGTATAGACTATCTACAGATACCTCCGTAGGCAATACTCTCACAATCTTGAAGTTGCGTATCGTAATATCGGGCAACTTAGCCTCCTCGCTATTAGGGTGATAGTACATGTTTATGAATAGCTCCTTATGCTGTGTGTCGGCAGAGAACTTACGCGAGTACTTTGCCTCTTTATAGCGGCTAAGCATCATCGTGTGACGGAAGGTGTGTGTGGTATCATTGATTACCAAGTAGGCCTCTACGCGGGAATTGCGGTTTTCATCGAGCGTGTCGATGAGGTAGTCAAAGGATACGGTGTAGTCGCCAGGAACAAGCTCTCCGAGGGTTATGCGTAGCTTGTTTGTATCGCGAAGCTCCTTGACGCGAATAAGCGTATCGCTATACATTGTGCGTGTGTAGGTGCGCTTAGCCACATTATCTATGGTGTCGAGTACAATAATCTTGCGCTGCTCCGCCTTAGATTCAAGCTCCAAACGAGCATTTACATCGTGCATGATATCGCTGATGCGCGAACTCTTACGCTCGTTGATTGTTGTGAGTGTATGTTGAAGGTCATCCATCGTATAGCCGTAGCGCTTGAATATAGGCTCATATACAAGGAGTGAGTCTTGATTGATGTTTGCCTCGTTCATATAGGCGTTGACAATGTATGCATCGTGGAAGATGCTGACCAAAACATCATCTGGTATAACCTTGGCACGACCAGAGCATGCCACAACAAGGAGTGTTGCAATAAGAGCTATGAGTTTACTCGCTTTCATATCTATCTCTAAGGTCTATTCTGTATATTACTATTTTTTCTTACTGTTAGCATTGATACCACTGTGCCCATTGCCATAACGATGGCGATGACCATGACAACATCCGATGTGTGGAGACTTACGGGGTATGCCTCAAAGATGCTGCCTCCAGGAATCTTAACTACACCCCAGTGTTGTTGCACAAGGCTAAAGGCTACGCCTATGACCGCACCGAGGAGTGTACCTGCAGCGGTGAGCAATAATCCCTCGCTAACGAAAATCTTATATATAAGGCTTTGTGATGCTCCTATGGCGCGTAGTGTGCTAATATCGCGACGCTTATCTGTGATAAGCATAACTACAGAGCCTACAATTGCAAAGGCGGCTACAAGGGCTATAAGAGCACCAATAAGCACTATAGCAAACTTCTCCATGCGGAGTATGGCATTTATAGAGGCGTTCTTCTTCTCGCGCGTTGTGATATCGAACTCTTCGCCTACAATGCTCTTAATACGCTCGGCAATCTCTTCTGTAGCATTGGGCTTGCTAAGTTTTATGGCTATAGTTGAGTATCTATTTTTGTGATTTAGAAGCTCCTGTGCATTGTGTAGGTCTATGAGTGCAACGCTCTCGTTGATCTCGTTATTTGCCGATATAATACCCCCTAAGTGGCTCTTGAGCTTCGATACTCCGCTTGTGGGTAGAAGCGTAGATACCTGCTTGCGATTTAGGGCGTAAAGCTCTATCTGTGTGCCTATGCCAAATGCTCCTAACGAAGAGGCGAGTGCAGAGCCAAGGAGTATTCCTCCCGAAGTTATCTCCTGCTTAGTGCCACGCGAGATATATTCATCTATGTTCATTATCTCGAAGTAGCGCATGTCAACGCCCCTAATCTCAATGGGGTAGTGTCGCCCTGCGGAGGATGCCATGACGCTCTGCTCGATATATGGAGCAATGCACTCAACACCCTCGATAGCCATAATAGCGTCAATGTCAATTGCCTCGCTATCGAAGGTTTGCCCGCGCTGAGCTGCAATCTCTATGTCGGCATCTGTGGCTGTGTTCAAGGTCTCGATGCTGCCCGTAAGACCATCGAACATAGCAAGGAGGATAATCATTGCTGCGGTAGGCACTGCCACGGCCACAAGACTCACCCACGCGATGATGTTTATCACCGAGTGTGATTTCGGTGAAAACATATAGCGCAGTGCAAACCTACTCCACAGCATACTTCTCTAAAGTTACTCCTTTAGTAGGTTGTCTATATTCTCGATATACTCCAATGAGTCGTCGATGAACCACTCCAACTCTGGCACAATCTTCAGCTGGTTGCGAATACGACCACCAAGCAATTTGCGTACATACCAGCTCTTCTCCTTGATAGCCTCAAGCATAGCCTCACTACGCTCAAAAGGGAAGATACTGATATATAGTTTGGCATATGCCAAGTCGGGAGATACGCGCACCGTGGTGACTGTAACGAGTGAGCCACGGATGGTATCTGCTAAATCTTTTTGAAGAATCTCTGCGATATCGCGCTGTATCTGTCGCGCAATCTTTTGTTGTCTTGTTGAATCCATAGTATTTATTATTTATCGTTATAGTCGTGTACTTGTACCTCTGTTGTTGCCCCTGTTCTGAGCTCCTCCTCTCTGGTTTTGTGCTCCGCCTCTGCTGCCAGCGTTCTGACCACCGGTCTGAGACGAGAAGCTAAACGAATCCAAACCTCGCTCCTTCTTAGGACGCACAGTAAACCACTCGTCAAAGCCGCGTGCATTAAATCTCCAGCCGAGTGTTAGTGAGAATGTCAGGTTATCCACAGGCGAGCGTAGTGGCATATAGCCGTAGTTGTACCCCTTAAAAAAAGGATTCTCCTTACCATCCGTATGTGTGGTGTAGTATTTATTTCGATTTTTAAGAATGTCCGAGTAGCCAAAGTCATACTTAGCCTTGAAACCAACCTCTAACTGATCAAAGAGTAGGGCAAAGCCCAAACCTCCCGAGAGGCCATAGCCAAAGCGGTTATCGCGTGGCACCTTCCACTCATACTTACCCGCAGGATAGCGATTGTTTTCGTAGCTATAGTTCGAGGAGATGTTGTATGAGAATACTACCGCAGCCTCCACAAATATCCTTATGCGGTTGCGTGCCGCATATATATGTGGCTGCCATACAAAAGGTAACATCACCGAGTTGATGTTTCGGGTGTAGTATTTGTAGTGGCGTATCTCCTTCTGCTCCTGGCCATCATCGCCTGTTACCCACTCTGATATGTAGTCGTAACCCATGATAAAGCCACGCTGCATATACTCAAGGTCGAGACCTACGGCACCTACAAAGCGGGGCTTAGGTGAGTAGAAACGCCACGATAGACCGAGGTTCTTGCGACCCCATAGCCATTTAGTCTCCTCGGCAGGGTAGAAGCGTGCGTAGGATGCTCCCGTACCACCTGTTATCGAGAGTGTGTGCTGTGCTGTGGCGCGCTCCACGCTGAGCGTTGCCACAACAACAATCAACACTGTTAAAATTAATCGAAAATATCGTATTCCTGTCATTGTCCTATCTCATATTACCAGTTGTGTTATTGGTGCGCAATCCGCCAGTACCACCGCCCATGCCACCAAGGCCACCAAGGCCACCCATACCACCGAAGCCCATGCCTGAGCCCTGGTTGTTGTTCCTATTCGCCTCCTCTCTACGCTTCTTGGACTCCTCTTCGGCGAGTTTCTTTAGACGCTCGTCCTCTCTGTCGTTCAGCAGCTTAATCAACGACTCCATGGTCACAGGAGCAAAGAGCTGGTCGAGGTTGACATCCATGTCGTACTCCCAATTCTCCTTAGTGGTTATAACCTCAAGACCCTCTTCGTTCTTGAAGATCTCAGTACGCTCAGGCTGACGCATAAGCACCATATCGCCTGTATCCCACTTGCCATTAGCATTCATATCCTCCACAACGCGTAACATAACATCTCCAGGTGTGACATACTCAAACTTGTACTTCCCTGCTGTAACATTACGAATCTCTCTCTGTACCTTGCCCTGAGCATTGGTCAGCTGAAGAATATATCGAGCTGTTGGGTGTGAGGTCTGAATGTTGATATTCACAATAGCGAATTTATCGGGGTCAGAACCTGTATATGAGTGTTTGAGTGTGTCGTTGCTCTCGCGTGCCACATTCTCAAATACACCTGCAGGAATAAGCAGGTCATACTTCGCCTTAGGCTCCCACTTTGTCCTTAGTTGATACTTCTGACGGTTGAGCGTATCCTGTATGAAGTGGAACTCCACGGGTTGAGGTTCGGTAATCTGCTCGGTGGTCATAGTCATGGTTATAGCTGCCGTGTCGAACTTCGTAAGTGGATAGTCGAACTCCATACTTAGAATCTTGTCGTTGTGGTAGTCTCCTGATGAAGGCATAGTGATTTTGAAGGTGTTTTCTGGCGTGGGCTCCTCCCAAAGCTCACCAGCCTTCTCAGCCTTCTCCTTTTCCTTCTCTTGCTTTTCACGCTTCTCGCGCTCCTCTTTACTCTCGACATATACCCACGCAAGGCGTAGCTTCTCGGTTGACTCCACAAGGTTGTTTATGGAGTCGTGCTTCATAAATGTAATCTCACCCTTGATGGTGTCGGGAAGCTCCTCAGGCTCCATATTAAACCACAATGCTACGGTATCCTTACCAATGCTCTTAGGGTCGTAGATAACCTTATCCTCAGGGATAGAGTCGAAGCGTATGCTCTTGATATCAGGGTTAGGTGCGCCAAAGTAGATCATCGCCTTGTGGCGATTTAGTCGCTCCTGACCCGATAGTGTCTGGCGTGCAAAGCGGCGATCCATGAACATGCGGAAGTAGAGCTGTGGATCTGCCGAAGGGTACTTACGCAAGGAGTCGAACCAGATGTAGAAGCCTGGCATGTTCATAGGGTTATAGACCGAATCAAGGAAGCCTATCTGGTCGATAGATGGCTCATACTCCATATTGCCGTTAGTATCCTCAAAGGCATAGATGCGGTAGTCTATAGGCTTGAGGTTCTGGGCGATGAAGATACCATTCTTCTCGGCACGCGCAATAACCGCAGGCTTATACTTAAACATTGTTGAATCCCACTCCGCAGGCTTCTCAACAGAATCGGCAGGGAAGAAGTAGATAAACGACTTACTCACGGAGTCCGCCTTGTAGGAGTCGGCAGTGTAGCCCGACATATACATCGAGTCAATCTCTGGACCTGTAGAGAAGACATAACGCATCGAGTGCAGAGGATTACCCTCGTTGTTATCCAAAATTGAAGAGCCAAAGTTGATGGCATAGGTGGTATTAGGTTTGAGGGTGTCTTTAATCGTCACCACGATACCCTGACCACGACGCACCACCGTAGGCTTCTTCTTCATCGCGGGCGATGTATATAGCTCCTTCTGCAAATCCTTAATCTGCACATACTCGTTGAAGCCAATAAATATCTTTGGGTGTTGAAGTGTATCGATATTTGTGGTGAAGTTATTAGGCTCCATAAGTACGATTACAGGAGGTATGGTATCCTTCGGACCACCTGTAGGAGTCATTGTTGAGGCACACTTTGTGAGTAGTGCGCCACCAAAGAGTAAAACTATCGCCGCAGATATTAGGCGTGTGATGCTTCTCATTATGCTATCTTCTCTATTTTTTATTACTGCTATTTATCAATCTCCTCGTTATCCTCATTTGGCACAAGAGGCTCACGCACCTCATCTGGGAAAGGGTTAACCATATCCCAACCATTTGTCGAACCACTCTTCTTGTGTGCGTAGAGGTGTAGCTGTATAGGCATTACAGGGTAGTTCATCGGTGTCTCGTAGAGGCGTGTGGCATATATCTTGTTGGTCTTATCCACAACCACAAGGAATGTAAACTGTGACCATAGCTCTAAAGTTATCTGGTACTCTGCCTCAGGGTCGTATGTGCCGATAACATCGGGCGTGGTCAGCTGCATGTTTGCACGCTCCTTGTTTGTGATAACATGGTTAAGGGCATCCTCCCATGTTGTGACCTCCCATTTTGTCCCCTTCTCCACATAAAAGGCGTATGCCTCAATATCGTGGGTGGTCTTGAGTATTGGGTCATCCGCGACATTCTGTGAGTATAGAGCAATCTGTAGTGATGTGCCCTGCTTCTCCTCCTTGAAACATCCCACAGCGAGTATAAGAGCTGTGCAGAGAACAAATATTGTAGTTATATATTTCATAATCAGTGTGTTGCTAATTTTTATTACTTATTCTTTGTAGCATCTCAGCAGGCGTGTACTCCAACCTTGGGTGCTTACGCTCTGGTGCTATATCTGCTACGGGGCGCAGGGCATACTCTCTATTTGCTAAAAAGTGGTAGGGTATGGTAAGCCTCTCATCCTCAAACGACTCATCGCCATAGAAAATTATATCTATATCGATAGGTCGTGAGGCGTATGCCTCGTTCTTTGCCTCGCGAACTCTCCTCTCCTCATCGCGGTCGCGGCCAAGAAGTGCTTCGATATGGTTTATGCGGCGTAGTAGCTCATAGGCATTCAACTCGGAGATAACCTCCACCGCCTGATTTATAAACTCTCTCTCGGAGGTAAAGCCATATGCCTCGCTTCTAAAGCTCTGCGATAGCTTAACCACCTCGCCTACACTCGTTGCAATCTCCTCTACGGCTCTGTGCAAGATATTTTGGGCCTCGGCATCGTTCGACCCCAAAAGTAGTATCACACTCTTTGACTTCATCGTGGTATGCGGTTTATCTGCTTCGACACGGCGAGTGCGAAGTGGGTGAATACAATCTTTGGTGAGCCATTCTGTGATATTTGTAGCATGGCATCCTCAATCTCCTTGACCAAAATCTCGATATTCTGGTTGCCGATATATGGAGCAAAATTTTTGCAAAACTTCTCCTCCTCGCCCCAGAGGTAGCTTATCGAGCCAAGACCTGCGTGAAGCATATAGCTCTCTCTGAGCAGGCGCACGGCGTGGAGCAGGAAGTGTCGCTGTCCTTCGCGCGAAAGTGTTGCTACATCATCAGCCCACTCGAAGAGCTCGAGGTGCTTGTCGTTGTAGCTTAGGCGCATAAGGCGCGTAAATAGCTCGAAGGATGTGGCGCGCGTATCATCTGTCTCGCCACGAAGCAACTCGCGAAGCTCCAGCAATGAGCCATTAGCCAGACGAGCAATGTTGTGTGCCTCCAGTTCGCTCTTGCCCTCTCGAATGGCAATCTCGGTGAGCGTAGGTATGTCAATACGACCTACCGAGACCTCCTGAGTGCGTGAGGTTATGGTTTGAAGTAGCTGGTCGGGATGCTCCGAGACAAGGATAAAGAGTGTCTTATCCCATGGCTCCTCCAAGATCTTCAATATCTTGTTCGCTGCCTCCTGATTCATCGCCTCAGGGAGCCATATAATCATCGCCTTATACTCCGATGAGAAGCTCTTGAATTGCAACTTACGGATAATCTCCTCAGACTCCTTAGCCGAGATAAGACCCTTCATCGTCTTGCCTAAGTCAAGCATCGAGTACCACTCCTCGGTGGAGAACACACCCTTGTTACTTTGCCATAGCTCGCGCCACTGCTTGATGAACATATCGCTTGTTATCACCTCGCCCGACTTCTTCTCGCGCTTATTTACGGGATAGACCATGTGTAGGTCGGGGTGGGCAAGAGCCTCTATCTGCTGGCATGAGGGGCAGACACCGCAAGAGTCGCCATCGTGGCGGTTCTTGCAGAAGAGGTACTGCACATATGCCAATGCAAGAGGCAGCGAGCCATAGCCCGCATCTCCCGTAAAGAGTTGTGCATGACTCACACGCCCAGCATCTATCTGTGCGCGCAACCTCGCCTTGAGTGTGTCGTGTCCTATGATATCCGAAAACTTCATCGTACAAACTTTCTAATTATTGCCCTCATAAGCCCTTTAACATCAATCTTCTCGCGCCAGATGGCGTAGCATGTGGCAAGAGTAAGGAGGACAAAATTGCCACCTATCGCCCATGCACCACCCAATGGCTCTACACAGAACACCGAGAGTAGGTATGCTCCACCACCCACAGCGAAATATTCGCCTATGCGCTTAATGTCGTAGGGTATAGGGTAGTGTCGCTTGCAGAGCGTGTAGCTCATTACCACCATAGCCGCCTCTGCCACAAGGCGCACCCATGCAGCACCGCGATAGCCCATCTTTGGAACAAGCACAAAGCTTAGTGCAACGGTTACGAACAACCCCAAGAAGGTGATGTACATGGCATACTTAGTCTTCTCCTCGCGCTTATACCAGAACGATAGATTAAACCAGATGCCAGCCAGGATGTTGGATAGCAGAACAATAGGTAGTATATCTATGCCCTCGCGGAAACTGCGACCTACGATAAGGGCAAACAGATCGCTAAAGAGTGTGATTGTTAGGAATATGAGCATCGAGGCGATAACAAAGTACTTCATCGATGCGGCGTTTGCCTCCTTGAACTCCTCCTTCTTAAATCCCGCGAGGAAGAATGGCTCGGCAGCGAGACGATACATCTGCGTAAAGAGGGTCATCACAACGGCAATCTTCACTATCGCACCATATACACCAAGCTCCGCCATCGCTGTCGCCTCGGGTGTGAGATACTTAATCATCTGACGGTCGATAAACTCATTTGCCGTACCAGCGATGCCGCTGATAAGTAGCGGTAGCGAGTAGATAAGTATCTTGCGCATTAGCGGGATGTCAATGCGAGGTATGACCCTGTCGGTTGATGGTAGCAAGGCTATGAGGGTTACGATGCTCGCTATAAGGTTTGCTATGAGCACCCAGCCCACACCGAAAGTCGTTGAGTATAGCCCCGCAATACCAAAGGCTATGGCGAGTGTCACATTGAGGAGTACGCTTAGGGCTTTGAGCAGTACGAAGTGCATGGCGCGTCCCTGCTCTCTAAGGCGCGAGAAGGGTATCATAGCACATACATCGAGCATGACGATAGCCGCCACGATGGTCACATACTCCGGGTGAGCAACATAGGCAGCACCCATAGCCCTCGATATAGGCATGTTGAAGAGGAGTACCACAACAAAGAAGATTATGGCATTTAGCGATGTTAGACCCCATGTTGAGGCAAATACCTTACGCTTGCCCTCTTTAACATCGCCACCCTCCTCCTCGGCGCGTGTGGTAAATCGGAAGTAGCTCGACTCCATGCCCATTGATAGGAGTACAAGGGCAAAGGGTATAAGTGCGTATATATCAGTGACAATGCCATACTCCCCCTGATCGAAGATGCGGGTGTAGTAGGGTGTAAGCAGATAGTTCAAAAAGCGAACGACTATCGTGCTTATGCCATATATCGCGGTCTGTTTAGCTAACTTCTCTAACATTGTCAATGTTGCGCACCTCGTTTATATATGCGCATATCGCGACAAAGTTAGTATAAATATACTAAATTGGCAAGAACAAAGCTGGATAATTGGGTTATTTTGTCGTTATTGCTTGAGTGTGAAATCTGCTTTTTGTCCTTTGTAACCCAAAAAGGGGCTGACTAAAAAGTTACTTAGCCAGCCCCTAAGAGAGTGAATAAAAAGATGTAGTTTTAGGCTTGCGAAGCCCGAAAAAGCGGAGTTTACTGAGCGTAAATGAGCATTTTGAGGGCAAGCGTAACGACAAAATACACTTTTTATTCACTCTCTATGATAAACTATTTTTGAAGATTGGACGCTCTTACAACCTATCCAACGAGCGCTCGATAATTGTGCAACACTCCTCGATCTCCGCCTCCGAGATTGTCAGTGGTGGGGAGATACGGAATGCCGTGTCGCAGTAGAGGAACCAGTCGCTCATAATGCCCTCCTCCTTGAATATCTCCATAAGGCGGTAGAGGTACTCAGGCTTGCCAAGTTCCAAGGCGAGCAAAAGTCCCGAACGGCGAATTTCCAAAACACGGGGATGACTCTTCAATCGCTCCTCGAAGAGTGCGCCCTTGTTCTCTACCTGCTCCACGATATTGTTATTTATTAGGTAGTTAAGCGCTGCAAGGCCCGCGACACAGCATACAGGATGACCGCCAAATGTTGTGATATGACCCAAGACAGGGCTATGCGTGAAAGAGTCCAATATCTTCTTATTTGACGCTACGCCTCCAAGAGGCATGCCGCCACCAAAAGCCTTAGCCAAACAGATGATATCGGGGGTAATACCATACTTCGTTGAGGCAAACATCTCGCCTGTGCGACCCATGCCTGTCTGTATCTCATCGAAGATAAGCATTGCACCAACATCGGTGCAACGCTGGCGTAGTGCCTTAAGCC
>JAZRRF010000002.1:0-7230 GCA_045650465.1 Alistipes sp. | reverse complement strand
GCTTGCGCTATTAGGCTGTGCCGCAGATGTCATTAATCACAACATTAATTAGCCCCACGACCTAATTTCTTGTCAGAAGGGGTTGAAATAATTAGTAATTAGTAGAGAGTAATTAGTAATAGTTTCGCTTAGAACAAGCGATATATTAACATCAAGGGTAGCACGACCAAATTTCTTGTCAGTAGGGCGCATCTAACATTAATTAGCCCCACGACCTAATTTCTTGTCAGAAGGGGTTAGATTTGGCTCTGACACGAAAAATGGCGGATGGGACATACTAAGCGTATTTCCCATTCGCCATTTTGACTGAAGAGTCGAAGATGACCCCTTATCACAAGAAATTACCTGTTGAAGAGAACACTGACATATATATCTCCGAAACTATCAACTACGCCTTTGACCATAATAAAATTCTCGTCGGTGGCAAGAGAGGGACGGACTGCAAGAAGCTCGCGGAGAATATCACGCATATCTATCAATACGGCGAGGCGCGATGAGACAAACTTGAGGTAGCCCCCCATGGCGTACTCCCTATTATTATATATATAGGTAGCCTTGAACTTGGCTGAGGTAGGGTCGTAGGTGTACTTACCCTCGTAGAGGCTATCAAGAGTGCCTATAACGGCTACCCCATTGCGGTTGAGAGTAAGCGAACAACACCCCTCAACAATACCGTTACGCTTAAGCTCCGAGAGCACGAAACTCTCAAGCTGCGGAATGGCGACCTGCGCAAGACTATTGATACCTAAGTACTCAACACGCGCAGAGAGATAGTGCCACGAGCCTAAAATCTTAGACCTTGCAGGGGCATTTGCCTTTATCTTGGCATAGGGGTTCTCTGTAGGCTGTGCCTGCTGCGCCTCGTTAAGAAGCGTACCCAAAGCCTTACCGAAGTCTATCTGTGCCGAGGCCTCAGCAACACTAAGGAGGCTGAGACCTACAACACTAAGTATAGTTATCAGAACTCGTCTCATGGGGCTACTCGATGTTTTGCAACTCTCGCTCCATATCCTCGACCTCCTGCATCCATGCACGCTCATGAGCATCCGAAGGCATGTGTAGGTCACCACGAGGTGAAAGACCTACAGCACCTACCTTAGGGCCATCAGGCATTGCCGAACGCTTAAACTGCTGCGAGAAGAAGCGGCGGAAGAAGACCTTAAGCCACTTGATGATGGTAGCCTTGTCGTGCTGACCCTCGAAGGCTATGGTTGCAAGCTTAACAATCTTAGTTGGAGCATAGCGACGACGCAAAGCGCAGTAGAGGAAGAAGTCGTGAAGTTCGTATGGACCTACAACATCCTCGGTCTTCTGTGCTATCTCGCCATTCTCGCTTGGTAGCAACTCAGGGCTCACAGGCGTAGCCACAACATCGAGCAACGACTCGCGAAGCTTACCCTCGGCTCTGTTCTTAGCGTACCAGTCAACCATATAGCGCACCAAGGTCTTAGGCACTGAGGCGTTGATGCCATACATAGACATCTGATCGCCGTTGTATGTTGCCCAGCCGAGAGCCAACTCGCTCATATCGCCTGTACCAACAACCATAGCACCGCACATATTCGCCACATCCATAAGTATCTGTGTGCGCTCGCGAGCCTGAGAGTTCTCGTATGCTACAGAGCGCTCATCAACATCCAAGCCTATATCCTTGAAGTGCTGCATGCAGGCATCCTTGATAGGTATCTCGCGGAGGGTACAGCCAAGCTCCTTGATCATAGCGATAGCGTTCTGATAGGTGCGGTCTGTAGTGCCAAAGCCAGGCATGGTGACACCTATGATGCCCTTGCGGTCAAGACCGAGCAGGTCGAAGGTGTCGCATACGGCCAAGAGCGCCAAGGTAGAGTCCAAGCCTCCCGAGATACCAAGCACCACATTCTTGCAGTTGGTATGCTCCAAACGCTGTGCAAGACCCGCACTCTGAATAGCGAAGACCTCGCGGCAGTGTGCAGCACGCGCAGCCTCATCCTCAGGCACGAAGTACAAAGGCTCGATATGACGGCGTACATCACCCTGATAGCATATCTCGTCAACATCAATCTCTACGACACGCATCTCAGGAGCCTCAGGGTAGTAGAAGGTGTTACGCGCAGTACGGCGAGTTGAGATATACTCCACATCGATATCAGCGATGACCATGCGGTCGTTACGCACAAAGCGCTCACTCACGCCCAACACACTACCAAGCTCAGCAATGACGGCATTACCCGCAAAGACAAGGTCCGAGGATGACTCGCCATGTCCCGATGAGGCATAGACATAGGCCGCCATGGTGCGTGATGACTGCTCGGCGATGAGCGAGATAAGGTAGTCGTGCTTGCGTACCGACTCTGGCGATGCAGAGAGGTTGAAGAGTAGCTTAGCACCCTGCACCGCCTGCATAGATGATGGTGGCACAGGAACCCACATATCCTCGCATATCTCAACACCGAACTCCACGCCGTGGATGTCGAACATAAGGTCCGAGCCAAAAGGACACTCCTGACCCGCATAGCGGATGTTACGGTCCTTGATCGAGTAGCCAGATACCCACCAGCGAAGCTCCGAGAACTCGCCATAGTTAGGGATGTAGCTCTTAGGCACGATACCCCACAACTGACCCTGACCAAAGATTGCAGCACAGTTATATAGACGGTCAGCAAAGACCACAGGAAGACCTACGATACCTATAGTAGGGATATCGGCACACTCCTCCATAAGCCATGCCAAAGAGCGCTCAGCATCCGTAAGGAGCTTATTCTGGAGCACCATATCGCCGCAGGTGTAACCCACCAACGAGAGCTCTGGCATAACAACAATCTCGACACCCTCCTTGAAGGCGTCCTGCATAATCTTGAGAGCACCCTCAGCGTTGCGCTGTGCATCAGCAATATGCACGCGTGGCACCGCAGCAGCAACTCTCACATATCCGTATTGGTTATTCATAATCTAATTAGTAATTAGAAATTAGTAATTAGTAGTGGCTAAAAGTCTGGGATTTTTTTGAGTAAAGAGGACTAAAGGGGCAGAAAAGGGCAAAAGGGGATTTACTACCCCTTTAGGTCCCTTTAGGCCTCTTAGGCCCTTTAACAACCCCTAAGAACCCTTAACAACCCCTTCGCTCTACTCTGCCCAGATACGCGCAAGGTTGATGATTGTATTCATCGCCTTCTGCATAGTTGTGAGCGAAGCGTACTCATAGCGACCATGGAAGTTCATGCCACCTGTGAAGAGGTTAGGGCATGGAAGACCCATGAACGAGAGGCGTGAGCCATCTGTACCACCGCGGATAGGCTTAACAAGAGGCTTGACACCCGCCTCAATCATGGCGCGCTTAGCCTTCTCGATAACCTGTGGGTGTGGCTCAACCATCTTACGCATGTTGTAGTACTGGTCGCGCATGCTTAGGGTCAAGACCTTCTCGCCATAGTTGCGCTGTAAGAAGGCTACGACGCTCTCCATAAGCTGCTTCTTCTGCTCGAACTTATCGCTGTCGTGGTCACGGATGATGTAGTTAATCTCCGCCTCCTCGACACTACCCTTGATGCCTACGCAGTGGAAGAAGCCTTCATAATGCTCGGTGAACTGTGGGCGCTGGTCCGCAGGAAGCATGCCGTTAAGCTCTGTAGCGATGTCGATAGCGTTAATCATCTTATTCTTAGCCATGCCTGGGTGTACATTACGGCCCGCGATGGTAATCTTAGCACCTGCAGCGTTGAAGTTCTCATACTCCAACTCGCCCTCCATACCACCATCCATGGTGTAGGCAAACTGCGCATCGAACTTCTTAACATCGAAGTAGTCAACGCCACGACCAATCTCCTCATCAGGAGTGAAGCCTACACGAATCTTGCCGTGTGCAACCTCAGGGTGAGCAATAAGCCACTCCATAGCGGTTACAATCTCGGCAACACCCGCCTTATCATCAGCGCCAAGAAGCGTTGTACCATCGGTGTGGATAAGTGTATGACCCTTGAAGAATGATAACTCAGGAAACTCCTCCACGCGCATCCATACATCGCCGCCAAGGTTGATATCCTTGCCGTTGTAGTTCTCCAAAATCTGTGGCTTGACATTCGCACCACTCATATCAGGCGCAGTATCAACATGCGAGATAAAGCCGATAACAGGGGCGTTCTCCATACCCTTAGTTGCTGGGAGTGTAGCCATAACATAGCCATACTCATCCATAGTTACCTCCTTAAGACCGAGAGCCTCAAGCTCCTCCTTGAGGTGGCGGAGCAACACAAGCTGCTTATCGGTAGATGGGAAGGATGTGCTGTTCTCATCCGACTGCGTGTCGAACGATACATATTTTAGAAAGCGTTCTTTTAGATCCATAGTATATTCAAAGTTAAAAGTGAAAGGTGAAAACTGAAAGGTAAGGTATGCTTCGCATAAGTTTTATAAATCGGCGTCGCAGACACCACACTTTTCAGTTTTCACTTTTCAGTTTTCAGTTTTCAGTTCGTAAGTTACTCTCCAATCTTAGCCTTGCGTGAGTGCCAGATGAAGTAGGCGATGATGGCTGCATACATCACGATACCGAGGTAGATAGGTGTCATAGAGCCTGCAGGCCACTCAATCATAAGGTTAAGACCGAAGAAGGCGAGGATAGCACTTACAACACCCATCAAGGCACCACCAGCGATGAAGCCCGATGCGATAAGTGTACCGCGGTTGTTGTTAGCCTTAGCCTGCTCAGGGTTCTTATGACGGTTAACAGCCCAGGCTACCAAACCACCCACTACAAGAGGTGCGTTGAGCTCCATAGGGATGAACATACCGAGTGCGAAAGGCAAGGCTGGGAGCTTGATAAAGGTGAGCAAGAGGGCAAGAACTGCACCGATGCCATACAACGCCCAAGGTGTTGCGCCACCTGTCATCAAAGGCTTGATAACTGCCGCCATAGCGTTAGCCTGAGGTGCTACAAGAGCATTCTCACCTGTGAAGCCATAGGTATCGTTCATGATAATCATAACGCCCGCAACGGTAGCTGCAGATACGGCTGTACCCACAAACTTCCATGTCTGCTGCTTCTTAGGCGATGTACCGAGCCAGTAACCAATCTTAAGGTCGGTAATGAAACCACCCGCCATAGACAACGCTGTACATACCACACCACCGATAACAAGTGCTGCAATCATACCTGATGTACCCTCAAGACCGATAGATACAAGCACCAAAGATGAGAGGATAAGGGTCATAAGTGTCATGCCCGATACAGGGTTAGAGCCCACGATAGCGATAGCGTTGGCTGCCACAGTAGTAAATAGGAAGGCGATAACAAATACGATAAGCAATGCGATGATTGTCTGGAACCAGTTGTTAAGCACGCCGAACTGGAAGAAGAAGAGCGTAGCCACAAGGGTTGCGATAAGCACCGAAAGGATAACCTTCATAGATATATCCTTCTGAGTACGAGGCTCGTCAACCTCCACCTTCTTACCGCTGAACTCGCTCACTGCAAGACCCAAGGCGCTCTTGATGATGCCCGCCTGACGGATGATACCGATAAGACCCGCCATGGCGATACCACCAATACCGAGTGGACGACCAATCTCACGGAAGATACCCTCAGGAGTTGACAAAGCATCGTAGTTGATACCCATACCTGCGAGAGTGTCAGGGAGTGTTGCAGCATCGAAAGCACCGAGGATAGGTATAACCAAAGGAATGACCACGAACCATACAAGTGCCGAGCCACCAGCGATGATAAGGGCATACTTCAAACCGATGATATAACCAAGACCGAGTACGGCAGCCGATGTGTTAAGACCGAAGGTTAGCTTAGCCTTAGCAGCGAGGAACTTACCCCAGCCCCACATCTGTGTCGAGAGCGACGATACCCACGCACCGAAGGTTGATACGATAAAGTCGTAGAGACCACCGATAAGACCTGCGGCAACGAGGATTTTAGCCTGTGAGCCACCCTTCTCGCCCGATACGAGCACCTCTGTGGTCGCTGTAGCCTCAGGGAATGGATACTTACCGTGCATCTCCTTGACGAAGTACTTACGGAATGGAATAAGAAGTACAATACCGAGGATACCACCGAGCAATGATGATAGGAATACCTGGTAGAACTGTGCATCAAGACCAAGGATGTATAGCGCAGGGAGTGTGAAGATAGCACCCGCTACGATAACGCCTGACGATGCACCAATAGACTGAATGATAACATTCTGACCGAGCATATTCTTCTTGCCACGCATCTGACCAAGACCTACGGCGATGATGGCGATAGGAATAGCAGCCTCGAATACCTGACCTACCTTAAGACCAAGATAAGCCGCTGCGGCTGAGAAGATTACAGCCATAAGAATACCGATTGTCACGGAGTAAGGAGTAACCTCCACAGGTGTCTCATTAGCACCCATAATTGGCTGATACTCTTCGCCTTTCGCAAGCTCACGATAGGCGTTCTCAGGAAGAGAAGTTTTAGGTGTTTGTTCCATAGTTTTATAGTTTAATTAGTTTGTTACCTATATATAACACGCAAAGATAGGGAAAATTTACAAATTTTCCAATTAGTAAAGAGTGATTAAGGGTGTTTAGGGGTTATTAAAGGTATTTAAGGGTTATTAGGGAGGTTAGGGAAATTAGTGTTGTTTGGTTGACTCCTCCCTAAACTCCCAAAACTCCCAAAACTTCCAACATCAGAATGGTGCAGATGGGGCGAGGTGGAGGAGTATGGAATTTGGAAATTTGGAAATTCCCTATGTATTTCCAATTTTCCAAATCCCTCTTCCAAGGGTTATCAGTAAAGTATTGTTTGGGGGTATAGTGATACCCATGGGTCGTAACGACCCACCCACTACGAGAAAGTCATCTCGCTTATGTGGGTTATCAGTAAAATATTGTTTTGGGGGTATAGTGATACCCACACTTATCAAGACGATTACACTTACCTACATTATCACTGATATATATATTATTATTCTCAGTATCAATATATCGTGTGAATGTATATTTTCTACCACACTGAGGACAGGTATATCTTGTGCCTCGTCCTCGGTATCTCTCAAGGATATATCTATATGTGTTCATTGATATTATTATTTATGGGTAGGATGGGTAATAGGTCGTGCGTTGTCCGCGACTTCGCTGTCGTCTCTTTTGTCTCTCGGGTCTCTTGTTATTTTGGGAAGAAAGGGAGAAGAGAGACGATAGGGACGGGAGAGAGGTCGGGTATCAGAGGTCGTGCGTTCTCCGCACTGCCGTGCAGTTAAATGATGCTCGCGCTTACCC
>JAZRRF010000001.1:0-5806 GCA_045650465.1 Alistipes sp. | reverse complement strand
CGCACTTCCTTGCGCATTCCAGAACGAGTTGAACGAGGCTGATGCTAAGGAGCTTTTGGCTAACGGTACATGGTGCTGCGCTGAGGTTTCTAACATGGGTTGTACTCCTGAGGCTATCAAGGCATTCCAGGATGCAGGTATCCTCTTCGCTCCAGGTAAGGCAGTTAACGCTGGTGGTGTAGCAACTTCAGGTCTTGAGATGACTCAGAACTGTATGCACATTTCATGGGCAGGTGAGGAGGTAGATGAGAAGCTCCACTTCATCATGAAGTCTATCCACGAGGCTTGCGTTAAGTTCGGTACACAGGCTGACGGCACTATCAACTATGTTAAGGGTGCTAACATCGCAGGCTTTATGAAGGTGGCACAGGCTATGCTTGAGCAGGGTATCATCTAATAATTTCTTGTGATAAGGGGCATATCTTTGTCCCATCCCAAAAGTAAGACCCCACGGGCTGTACTTCGGTACTATCCCGTGGGGATCTTCTTTTGCGATAGAACAAATCTAACCCCTTCTGACAAGAAATTGTCGTACTATCCCGTGGAATTTCTTTTTGCGATATACAACTACTACACCACTCTAACAAGAAATTGTCATGTACTTTGGCAGTCGCATTAGAGTGGGTTCTAATGGGTTTTTATGAGGTCATATCTGTTTTTATATAGTTTTGTCGCAATATTCTATTCATTAGAACATATCTAACCCCTTAAGAATACATCAAAACTTATACCTATACTGCCCCAAATAATCGATCTCTATAAATAAATATTTCTCCTTGGAAATCTTGTAACTATCTAATTATTAGTGGTGTTCAAAAATTGTTATGGGGGAGGGTAAATTGTTTAATTTAAAATTTGTTTTTATTAAAATAAATCTCTAACTTTGCAATAGTCAATATTGATAAGTCTAATCATATAATTCTACGGCTATGAAAAAGTATTTCTTTATTGTTGCGATGTTCTTATCGCTAATATCGCTCTCTTGCGATAAGATCCCTTTTTTTGGAGATCATGTGATAGAGAGACCTATGATTGATTGGGCGCCAATCACACTTCAAGTACTTTTGATGGATGACAACGGTAATAACCTCCTCGATCCTGAGAATGAGAATTACTATGATCCCTCGAATATTGCGATTAAGTATGAGGGTAAGGTGTATCGTGTTACTGACCCTAACAGCCCACAGACATTAGACTACTTAGCGCAGTTTGGTAAGATATTTATCGGTGGTGTCAATGGCATGCAATACTTGGAGATAAGCGAGTTTAATGCAACTGAGAAGTGTGAGATGCGTGAGGTGGAGATTCTATGGGGCGATGGTACTACCGATGTTATTGCCTACACTAACGATTACAGTGTCAATAACAAGTATGCCAATGATGCTGATAAGGACTGGGGCTATACCTTCTATCGCCAGGCATATATCAATGGCGAGAAGATCACTACATATGATGGTAAAAGCCGCAATATAGGCTATACAATCTATAAAACTGTGCCAGATGATATTATTGTTGATTGGATGCCTATTATTATGAATGTATATCTTCATGATGAGGAGGGTCGCAATCTTCTTGACCAGGATTTTGCCGATAGCTACGACCTATCTAATATTGTAATTAAATATAATGGAGAGGAGTATGCTATTCGCAATCAGGATGATGCTCAGACATTGGAGTACTTAGCTAGTTTCGGCGAGTTATGGTATGCTATTGATTCAAACAACGAGGCATACATAGAGATTGGTGAGTGGGGTGCTCTTGAAAAGTGTGAAATGTGTAGCGTAGATATTGTTTGGGGTGATGGAACTACAGACACTCTTGCCTTTTCGAATGACTACACCTATGATGCCGAGTATCGCAACGATAGCGAGCATAACTTCGGCTACACATTTACGCGTAGCGCCTATCTTAATGGCGTACGCCTAAGTGATGATGAGTATAATGGTTCGATCTATATTCCTTTCAATATAGTAAAATAGGGGATAACCTAAGATTACAAGTCTGATTTTGAAGTGACCCCAAAAGTATTTTGTCCAAACTTTTGGGGTCACTTCAGTTCGAGGGTTGGCTAATTTACTTTAGTCAGCCCCTTTATTTATAAATAGTTCGATTATGGAGTATTAAAATAGCACCTCGATATAGTTGCAAAATCATTTATGGTGTCACCCATGATTTACACTTTTAGTTGGCTGAGTCCTAAAGACCTCTACTCCCCACCAATAACCATGCGGTAGCCCATGCTGCGAACTGATTGTATCTCTATGCGTTTATCGTCACGCAGGTAGCCTCGTAGGCGCGATATAAAGACATTGAGGGAGCGGAGGTTATAGTAACTATCATCGCCCCAGAACTCGGTGAGGAGCTCCGTGGTGGTGACGATATCCCCTTTATGTTGTGCTAACTTTGCAAGAATGGCGGACTCGCGAGCTGTAATCTTACGCGTTGAGCCACGAAGGCTGAGTGTCCACAGTCGGCTATTGAGGCGGTAGTTACCTATATCGATAATCGTGTTATTAGTATCCTCAGGATGGCGAGCCAAGAGCGCAGCTACGCGTATTAGTAGCTCATCTAACGAAAAGGGTTTACGCAGATAGTCGTTGCCACCGCGACGGAACCCCTCTACAACATCATCAGCACCCGTGCGTGCCGAGAGAAAGAGTACTTCGACATGGCTATCCAATTTGCGTATCTCCTCCACCATGCTTAGACCATCCATGCGAGGCATCATAATATCAGCAATGACCAAATCGGCATGTTGGGCAGTGAATTGCTCAATGCCTGCAATGCCATCCTCGGCGAGGCTGACCTCATAGCCCTGACTACGCAGTGTGTCGCTTAGCACACGACCAAGAGTTGCCTCATCCTCAACAATAAGTATTCGTTTATTTACCATAGCGTGGAAGTTTTATAGTGAAGCGCGAGCCTTTGCCCAATGTTGACTCTACTGTGATGCTGCCATGATGTCGTCCCACGATGCTCTGGGCGTAGAATAGTCCTAAGCCATATCCCGATGTAGTGTATTCATCACCCTTAGTTACACGATAGAATTTATCGAATATGCGCTTTTGCTCGCTATCGGGGATGCCGATGCCTTGATCCTCTATTATTATATAGGTATAGCCGCTTCGTATCATCGCCCCTATGGTAATCATTGGCCTATCCTCCGAGTACTTGATAGCATTATCCACTACGGCGGATATTATACCCCTAAGATGAAAGCCATCGGCAACAACGGCACAGCTCTCTTCGATATTTATGTTCCATGTAATTTCGCGTGTGGAGTAGCGCAGGTTGAGTGATGAGCGAACATCACTTACGATACTTAGAATATCGCACTCCTCGATGTGTAGCTCTGCTGTGGTAAACTCCTCGGTTGAGGTTCGCAAAATCTCCTCGACCATGCCACCAAGGCGGCGGAGTTCGCCAAGAGTGATATTTATATACTCGTTACGCGCGATAGGGTCGTTGGTTATGTTGGGCATGGCGAGTAGTGCCTCTGTTGCTGCCTGTGCTGCCGCTATGGGTGTCTTGAGTTCGTGCGTTATGTTGTGCGTAAGGTCGCGGCGTATGCGGTCAACCTCTTTAGCGCGAAACAAGGTGTGTAGCAGATATGAAAAGGCTATGATAAGGAGGAGTACAGATAGCCCCTGCATGATAATCATGCGCTTCATATTGCCAAGGATAGCGGAATGGGGGGCTGTAACTTTAAGACGCAGAATAAGAGGTGTTAGCCTCTTGTCTACCGAGATAATATCCTCATTTGCAGGTAACTCGCCCATAGACATTATTATAATGTCGTCGGCATTGGTTGTTGATAGAACTTCGACACGGAAGTCTGTAGCTAATCCTGATGTGCGTAGGCCTTCTCCTACAAATGTGTGAAATCTTGAAATATTGCCTATGTTGATTGCTGCATCGCCATTCATGGAGTTGGTTGCATATTTCCATGTGGCTTCTTCCAAGATGCTACATATCTGCTGTTCGTAACTATTACGCATGTTGCGATAGGTGCGTACGCTCCACATAGCCTCTACAGCGACAAGTAGTGCTAAGGCCAAGACCACTAATAAGGATACTATTTTGAAGCTCTGCTCTCTCATAACTGCATATCTGTTACTACAAAGGTAGATAAAATATCGCACGCATCAACCAACTTAACACTATTTAACATTTCTCTTAACACTCTTTAACCTTAAAAATTAGGCAATAGCTAATTTCTCATCTATCTTTGCGATAGAAATAAGAGCTCTTTTTAAGTTAACTATTACTAAACATTAAAGCAAAGAGAGATTATGAGACACTTGTTAATGACTATTGTAGTGCTATTTATAGCCGTTGCTACATCTGCTAATAGCGCAGTACAGCAACCTTTGTACATTATAAATGGTAAGGTTGTTACAATCGATGTTGTTAAGCAATTGGGAAATGATTTGGAGTCTATGACTGTGCTTAAAAATAAAAGGGATATAAAGGCGTTCGAACACCTCGGCGATACTTCAAATGGGGTTATTGTCATCACACTAAAAGATGCAGAGGAGGAGGATATGCCATTCATTTGTGCAGATGTTATGCCTCAGTTTATGGGTGGCGACATCGTTGCTTTTCGCGAATGGGTTATGCAGAATATTCGATATCCCGAGAATACTATTCTTCAAGATGATGTTGTGGCACAGTTTGTAGTTGACCGACACGGATATGTCGATTATGATAAAATCCGTATATTGAAGTCTGACTATCCCGACATCTTTGGCGAAGAGGTGAAGCGTGTTATCAGTTCCTCACCCCGTTGGACACCCGCTTTTAATAATGGTTACGCCGTATCTCATGTGCTAACCCTGCCTGTTACATTTAGGCTCGCAACTTCTGATAGTATTAAGTTTAGCGGAGAGGTGGATGGAAACATCTTAGTTATGTCATTTGGTCCTGAGACTTCGAAAGTATCTGATAAGCGCCCTATTTATATTATAGATGGCGCTCCAGCTACTCCTGAAGAGGTTAGAGAGTTGTCTGTTGAAGATATTAAGGATGTGACATTCTCCAAGCAAGCAGATATGTACTCCTATTATAAGGATTATGGCAATATTGAGGATGGTGTGGTTATTATCCGCACAAACTCGCTTGACAAGAACATCGAGAATACTCCAGACACGCTGCCCATATTTATGAATACAAGCACCGAGGCCTTCAATAGTTGGTTGTATGAGAACCTACGCTACCCCGAGCAGCTCCGCGACAAAAACATCGCAGCACACTATGTCGTAAAGTTTAAGGTCGATAGCGCTGGTTATGTGGCGATTATGGAGATAGAGTGCATCAATGGTACGGCTCACAAGTCGTTCGAGGATGAGATTACGCGCGTTATGTTGAGCTCGCCACGCTGGACCCCCGGCATGAAGAATGGCAAGGCGGTATCGTGCAGATTGTCGTTGCCTGTTATTTTCGGATCGATGGATATTTAGAGCGAGAGGGGAGTATAAGGAACTTAGGGAAGTTAAGGAATTTAGTGTAGGGAGTATGCAACATTGCTAATCTCCTTAATCTCCCTAAATTCACCAATCTCCCTAAGCACAACCTAATTAGCCCCACACCCCAATTTCTTGTCAGAAGTTGTAAGATGTGGCACATCACAAAAGAGATCACCCAAGGATAGTACAATTAGTACAAGCCTTGGGTGATTTACTTTTAGGGAAGTGCTGTTAGTTACGGCTTATCACAAGTGATGTTCTAATTTTTAATTAGAAGGCTGCAGATACAACGCTCGACAAAAATCCCGACGATGGGCTGTACTTGTCGTACTGCTCATTGT